>NZ_PQMX01000150.1:0-3583 GCF_004368385.1 Burkholderia sp. B10
CATCTTGCGATGCGGGCGCCCGGTTGCAACACGAGATACGGCCGGCGCCGGCGCTGCTGCGGCGTCGCTTACGGTGCCAGGCGCGAGATCGACCAGCCCGTCGCCGCGGCGTCGTCGCGCGTATAGAGCAGTCGATCGTGCAGCCGCGACGGGCGGCCCTGCCAGAATTCGATCGCGTCGGGCACGAGGCGGTAGCCGCCCCAGTGCGGCGGACGCGGCGGATTTTCGCCGTAGCGGGCGGCGACTTCCTTCTCGCGCGCCTCGAGCGTCGCGCGGCTGTCGATCACCGTGCTCTGCTCGGACGCCCATGCGCCGATGCGCGAGCCGAGCGGGCGCGAGGCGAAATAGCGGTCGCTTTCGTCGGCGCTGGTCTTCTCGATCCGGCCTTCGATGCGCACCTGGCGCTCGAGCTCGATCCAGTAGAACAGCAGCGCCGCATGCGGATTGACGGCGAGGTCGTGCCCCTTGCGGCTTTCGTAATTGGTGAAGAAGACGAACCCGCGTTCGTCGACGGCCTTGATGAGCAGGATTCGGGCCGACGGCCGGCCGTCGTCGCCGACCGTGGCGACCGTCATCGTGTTCGGCTCGGGCAGCTTGGCGGCGAGCGCCTCCTTGAACCAGCGGTCGAACTGGACGAACGGGTCGGGGGCGGCGTCGGCCTCGTCGAGCGAAGCACGCGAATAGTTGATGCGGAGATCGGCGAGTGTCGTCATGTTATGCAAACGCTTCAATCGGGGGCCAGTATAGCGAACGCGCGAGAATCGTGCGTACACCGTCGCGAGGAAAGGCGGGGGAGTTCAGGCAAAATAGAGGGCCGCACGACTTACGTTTTCCTTGCTGCCATGCCCGCTGCCGACGCTGCCCTGCCCAGTTCCTCCGATCTTACCGCGAGCCCGCCGATCCAGCTTGACGTGGATCGCGAGCGCCGCTTCGGCGGTATCGCACGGCTGTACGGCGCGCCGGCGCTCGCCGCGTTCGAGCGCGCGCACGTGGCGGTGATCGGCATCGGCGGCGTCGGGTCGTGGACGGCCGAGGCGCTGGCGCGCAGTGCGGTCGGCACGCTGACGCTGATCGATCTCGACAACGTCGCCGAAAGCAATACGAACCGGCAGATCCACGCGCTCGACGGCAATTTCGGCAAGCCGAAGGTCGACGCGATGGCCGAGCGCATCGCGCTGATCGATCCCGCGTGTCGCGTGAACCGGGTCGAGGATTTCGTGGAGGCCGACAACTTCGATGCGCTGCTCGGCGGCGGCTTCGACTACGTGATCGACGCGATCGACAGCGTGCGCACGAAGGTCGCGCTGATCGCATGGTGCGTCGCGAAAGGGCAGCCGCTCGTGACGGTCGGCGGCGCGGGCGGGCAACTGGACCCGACCCGGATCCGCATCGACGATCTCGCGCTGACGATCCAGGACCCGCTGCTGTCGAAGGTGCGCGCGCAGTTGCGCAAGCAGCATGGCTTTGCGCGCGGCCCGAAGGCCCGCTTCAAGGTCAGCGCGGTGTATTCGGACGAGCCGCTGATCTATCCGGAAGCTGCCGCGTGCGACCTCGAGGACGGCGCGGAGCCGTCGGCCGCCGCGCACGTCGCGGGGCTCAATTGCGCGGGGTTCGGATCGAGCGTGTGCGTGACCGCGAGCTTCGGCTTCGCGGCCGCCGCGCATGCGTTGCGGGCGATTGCGGCGCGGGCCGTGCGCTGATCGGGAAACCAGCCGGCCCCCGCCTCCTCCATCAATTGAGCGCCATGCTCAGCTTGCGCCGCCACGCGGCAACCAGCTCGGGGCGGTCGCCCGCCAGTTCGAACACCGAAATCATCGTGCGGCGGCCGAGGTCGTCGCCGTACGCGCGGTCGCGCAACACGATCTCCAGCAACTGCTCGAGCGCGCCTTCGTACGCGCGACGCGCGATCAGGCTCTGCGCGAGGTCGAAGCGCGCGTCCAGATCGCCGGGATTCGCGGCGATGCGGGCTTCGAGCGCGTCGGTCGGCGGCAGGTCGGCCGTCGCGTCCAGCGCGTCGAAACGGGTCTTGATCGCCTGGTAGCGCGGATCGGCCTGCAGCGTCTGCGGCGACAGGCGCTCGGCCTCGGCACGCGCCGCGTCGACCTCGTTGTTCGCGAGCAGCAGTTCGATCAGGTCGAGCCGTGCGTCGTCGAAGCCGGGGTTCAACGCGAGGGCCGCTTCGAGGTGCGCGAGCGCGTCGTCGAAGCGCGACTCGGCGAGCGCGTATTGTGCGGCGCGGCGTTCGGCTTCGTCGGGCGCCGGCAGCAGCCGATCGAGGAACTCGCGCAGTTGGCCTTCCGGCAGCACGCCGATGAACTGATCGACCGGGCGCCCGTCGGCGAACGCGATCACGTGCGGGATGCTGCGCGTCTGGAAATGCGCGGCAAGCTCCTGGTTCTCGTCGACGTTCACCTTGACGAGCTTCCAGCGGCCGGCGTAATCGGCTTCGAGCTTTTCGAGCAACGGCCCGAGCGTCTTGCAGGGGCCGCACCACGGCGCCCAGAAGTCGACCAGCACGGGCGTGTCCAGCGACGCCTCGATGACGTCTTTCTCGAAAGTGGCAAGCGTGGTGTCCATGTCGTTCTCTGCAGTTCGAATGTGTTCAGGATGGGGGCGGCGCGCGCGTTTTTCAACGCGGCTTCGCTGCGGGCAACGGAATCCACTCGGTTTCTCCGGGCACCTTGCCCATTTCCTGCTTCGTCCACGCCTGTTTCGCCTGCTCGATCGCATCGCGGCTGCTCGCGACGAAATTCCATTCGATGAAGCGCTCGCCGTCGAGCTTGTCGCCGCCGAGCAGCATCGCGCGCGCGCCGCCGCTGCTCGCGAGCGTGACGGTCGTGCCCGGCACGAGCACGGCCATCTGTTGCGCCGGCACCGGCGTGCCGTCGATCGTGAGGTCGCCGTCGACGACGTAGACGGCCCGCTCCTCGTGCGACGCGTCGAGCTCGAGACGGCTGCCGGCCGCGAACCGGGCGGCGACGTACAGCGTGCGCGAGAACGTCGTGACCGGCGAGCGCAGGCCGAAAGCGTCGCCGGCGATCACCGTCAGCGACACGCCGCCTTCGTCGCGCGTCGGTAGCGTGTCGGCCGCATGGTGCTCGAACGACGGTTCGGTGGTTTCGTGCGCGACCGGCAGCGCGACCCAGGTCTGGATCCCGTGCACGGTATGGCCGCTCTCACGCAGCGCGTCGGGCGTGCGCTCCGAGTGGACGATCCCGCGGCCGGCCGTCATCCAGTTGACGTCGCCCGGCACGATTTCCTGCAGCGAGCCGAGGCTGTCGCGGTGCAGGATCGCGCCGTCGAACAGATACGTGACGGTCGCGAGCCCGATATGCGGATGCGGGCGCACGTCGAGGCCGGTGCCCGGCGGCAGCGCCGCGGGCCCCATGTGATCGAAGAAGATGAACGGGCCGACGAGGCGGGCGGCGAGTGCGGGAAGCGTGCGGCGCACCTGCAGGTTGCCGATGTCGCGCAAGTGCGGTTTCAGCAGGGCTTTGATCGAATCGGTCATGACGGGTCTCGTGGGGAGCGGCGCGGTGCCGGTCATTGTACTGGGGCGGTGGCGGCGCGCGTGCGGGCAGCG
>NZ_PQMX01000151.1:0-3534 GCF_004368385.1 Burkholderia sp. B10
TAAGTCGTAAAACGTCCTTGATCATGCGCATGTTCATCCGGTGCGCGGGCATGCTGTCTCCGGCCAAAGCCGGCGAGCATAGCCCGCGTGGTTGATGTCATACGCAACGCCAATCCTGCCTTCCGGTGCGCTCGGTCACGTTCCCGAGATGACCGGTCACGTTGCCGAAATCGCCGGTCATGATCCCGAAACGGCCGGTCACGTTCGTCCGAAATACGCAATGGAAGAACTCGGGTTGATCTGCAAGCAGCCGGGCGGCCATGCCTACAAGCAGGCCACGGTCGAGCGGATCGATATCCCGAACCATCTCAATCGCGAATTCGAGGTTGGTACGCCGAATCAGGTGTGGTGTGGTGACATCACGTATGTCTGGGCGCAGGGCCGTTGGCATTATCTGGCCGTAGTACTCGACCTGTTCACGCGTCGGGTTGTTGGCTGGGCATTCTCGACACGCCCTGATGCCGATCTGGTCGTGCAGGCGTTGGAGATGGCCTATGAGCAACGTGGTCGACCACAAGGCTTGCTGTTTCACTCGGATCAAGGCGGCCAATATGCAAGCCGGAAATTCCGTCAGCGCCTCTGGCGTTATCGGATACGGCAGAGCATGAGCCGTCGAGGAAATTGTTGGGATAACTCCCCGATGGAGAGGCTGTTCCGCAGCTTCAAGACCGAATGGCTACCGTCAGTGGGCTACATGTCGGCGCAGGAGGCACACCGGGACATCAGCCACTACCTGATGCACCGGTACAACTGGATACGGCCGCATCAGTTCAATGACGGACTGGCGCCGGCGGTTGCGGAAGAAAAACTTAACGCAGTGTCCGGGATTAGTTGACCACTACACACGCAACGTTGTGTTTCTCTCCCGCTAGGCGTGCGGGATGGCGACCAACGAAACATATGCCTATCCCGTTGGTGACATAAACCGACCTCGCGGACAGGCCCCTGGATCGATAACTGACGGCACTTGCTGTCCGGTCTGGTT
Source organism: Burkholderia sp. B10 (assembly GCF_004368385.1). NCBI lineage: Bacteria > Pseudomonadati > Pseudomonadota > Betaproteobacteria > Burkholderiales > Burkholderiaceae > Burkholderia > Burkholderia sp. B10. Next base: position 986 of record NZ_PQMX01000151.1, read on the forward strand.
CCGGCGCGGTTGGTCTCGTCGTCGCTCCTACGGTCGCTTACGTATCGCTGATGCAACGTTTTCATCCCATTCAGCGCCCTCATGTCTGCACTGTAACCGCGACGCTTCAGCAGAGCGGAGCCTGGCATCGTTAGTGCATGCCTAGTTGACGTAGCGATCAGGCGAGGGCGGGACTTCGGGGGGCGAGCATCTGTTATCGACCGTTCACAGCAAACTGGGGGCTTCTCGACCGGGGCGCTCGTGATCGACGACACGGATGATCTCGTCGTCCGGCGCGTAGTCAATTGTATGAGGTTGGATCAGGCGATCGAGCCCGTTGGGTGCTCGTCCCCTGGCACTCAAGGCTCACACGAGGCGTTCGTCCTAATCGCACACACCAGTTGTCGATCAGAGGTCAGTGAGAGGAGTCCGCCTATGAAAGCCTCGCTAAAGAGTGCGATCGCGTGTGCCGCCATTTCGTCCGTGATTGTAGGAACGGGCACCGTTTGTAGCGCCGAAGTTTCGAGTGCGTCCGTTCCACATAAGCGCGTGGAGCCGCCACCGCGTCCGGCTGTTGCGACCGAAGTTATGCCCGGCATCACCGAAGAGGGGAAACGTCATGTCGAGCGTGGGCGTGGTAGGGGGCCGAACTTCAAGGAAGGCGGACACCGTCTGAATAACGGCAGCTTTCAGCGCGACTAGGCGCGAAGGAGACCACCATGAAGAAGCTCGTACTTGTATGGCTCCTCGTTCTCGGATGCGCATTTGCCCAGATGCCGTCCACCGTGCTCGCGCAGACCACCACGGCGAAAGTCCTGGTGCTCTATGATGCGCCGCCGAGCGACCCATATTCAAAGCTCGGTTTTGCTTATGCGATTATGCTGCGCAACCTGCTTGGCCATTTCAACACGAACGTCACGCTTGCACCTGTCGACAGCTATACAGCCGGCACTATCGAAAAGTATCAGGCGACTTTCTATCTCGGGGATTACTACAATAATCCCCTTCCGTCCGGATTTCTTGCGGACGTCGTCAAGACATCAAAGACGGTGGTCTGGTTCAAGAACAACTTGTGGGAAGTCGCATGGGATCCCGCGTACAGCTTTACTGCCCGCTACGGATTCACCTTTACCGGCGTGAGTGGACTGGCCTACGCACCATCGAGTAGCAACCCGAACCCAAACTTCTTCGACACGGTGATCTACAAGACCATGAACATGGTCAAGTACTATGCATTCAACGCCAACACCGGCGTGATTAGCGCGGATCCCGACATTGGTGTGACTGCAGTGTCCGACGCGACAAAGGCCAGCGTGCTTGTCACCATCAAGGACAGTCACACGGGTGCGCAGGCGCCGTATGTAATGCGGGCCGGCAATTTCTGGTACTTCGCCGACGTACCATTCTCGTACATCGGGCCACGCGACCGGTACTTGGTCATTTGCGACCTGCTGCATGACATTCTCGGGACCAATCAGCCGGTGCGGCATCGCGCGATGGTGCGTCTTGAAGACGTCAACGCATTCACGACGACATCGTCGATGAAGACGCTGACTGACTACATGTATTCAAAGCGCATCCCGTTTTCTATTGCCACCATTCCGCGGTACGAAGATCCGCTAGGCGCCTATAACAACGGCGTGCCGCTTACCGTACACCTCGCGCAGGCGAGTGGTCTGAAGCAGGCACTCAACTACGCGCTGGCCAGGGGGGGCAGGATCGTGATGCACGGCTACACGCATCAGTACAATTCAACGCCAAATATTGTCAATGCGGTGAGCGGCAATGACTACGAGTTCTGGCTTGCTACTCAGAACCGCCCTGTGGACGAAGACTCGACTCCGTGGGCTTCGGCGCGTCTGTCGGCCGGTTTGCAGGAATTGTTGTCGAATGGTTATTCACCCTTTGCGTGGGAGGCTCCACACTATCAGTCTTCGCCCCTTTCGATCAAGGCCGTTCCTCCGCTGTTCAAGACGACCTACCAGCGTGTTGTCTACTACACTTCAGATACTCCGAATCTGAACTCGAACGCCCCGAATCACGACTTTTCGGTTGGTCAGTTTTTTCCGTATATCATCAATTCAGACTATTACGGACAACGGGTACTGCCAGAGAATCTCGGAAATATCGAATACAACATATGCAATATCGATCCGTCCTCATGTCTGGCATACACGTGGCAAGATCTCTACACGAATGCGCAGTACGCGCTGACGGTTCGGGATGGCTTCGCATCCTTCTTCTTTCATCCATTTTGGCTTGAACCTGATCTCGGCACGCCCGGCTTGCAGGATTTTCACAGTCTCGTGAACGGGATAACCGCTCTCGGTTTCCAGTGGGTCGCTGCATCTGACGCCAAGTAGTGTTGATGTTGTGGTTGGCCGGCCCGGGGGCCGGCCGCCGCGAAAGGCGGACACGCGTCAGGGCCAAATTTCGCTTCAGCTGACCTGCCCCCATCAATAGGGCCAATGGGCTTCTAGCAAAGTCCCTTTAAACCAACTCCTGGAAAGCGGCAGGAGTATCCGCGGTTGCCCGATGTTTCGCCGCAAACTCTGACGGCGCAAGGTAGT
>NZ_PQMX01000152.1:0-3421 GCF_004368385.1 Burkholderia sp. B10
GCACACCCCCGCCCGGCGCACCTCCCGCGCACACGCCTCGACACCACCGCGTCCGCGCCCGAAAATGCGACTGGCGTCACCATGGCGTTACGTTACATCGGTGAAGCATTTCATCGGTCCGGACGAGTTTTCCGTGCCGCACGCCACCATACACGACCGTCCGCCGGACGCCGCGACATCCCGCGCGAGCCAGTCCCGACGCGCCACAGCAGCCATCGCGGCGCGCCGCGCGCGACCGGCCGGGCAAGTGGATCGCGTTGCTGGTACGGAACCTGCATTCGTTGCAGCAACAGCCGCGCCGCCGAGCGGCGCATATACGAACCCGGTTCAGGCCAAGCCCGAACGATCCACGCCAGTTGCGAGGCATTTCATGGATACGCTGCCCAACTCGTCCGATACGTCGTTCCAGATCTTTCTCGCGAAGCTGCTCGAACAGCCGCAGCCTGAATGGACCGAAAAGCAGCAGATGGAACTCGAGATGGCCCGCTCGCTGTCGACCGAGATGGTGCGCTACGCCGAGGACATGCGCGGCCGCGCCGACCTCGCGCGCTGCCTCGTGCTGCTGCGCTACGCGAAAGTCCTCGACTTCATGCTGACGTCGCTCGCCGCGCACCGCGACATTCACCCGCAAACGCTGCGCACGCTGTTCCGCCTCGCCAACCTCAAAGTCGACGATGCGTATCCGGTGTGAGCGGTGTGAGCGCACCCGAGCGACGCACCGTCGGCGCCATTAGTGCGCCGCCCGCCATCCCCTTCCGGTAACGCCGCGCTCAACATCGCGCGGCGATCTGCTACACCGCCAGCGGCTGCACCACCCGCGCGGCCCGCGACCATCGTCGCCAGCGGCCCATTCCACACCCGATCCGGCGCCGCCACCGGTGCGCCAGCGCGCGTGAACGCATCGCATACAGCCGCGCAGATTTGCTTACGTCGCAGGTAATCGACGCGCGTCGCGCGCGTGCCGATCATGGCGTCATCGATCAACGCATCGCATCGACGCCAAGGAGCCCGACATGACCGCCTACGCCATCGCCCACCTGCACGACGTTCAAATCTGCGACGACATCGTCGAATACCTCGAACGCATCGACGGCACGCTTGCGCCGTTCGACGGCCACTTCGCGATCCATGGCGCACGGCCCGACGTGCGCGAAGGCGAGTGGCACGGCGATCTGATCGCGATCGCGTTTCCCGATCTCGCCGCCGCGCGCGCGTGGTACGACTCCGACGCTTACCGGCAGATCCAGCCGCTGCGCACGCGGCACGCGAGCGGCCCGCTGATCCTGATCGACGGCGTGGATGCGTCGCACAAGGCGACGGACATCCTGCGCTGAACCCGCCGCCGCCGCGGCGTCTAGTTCGCGCCGCGCTCCAGCGGCTCGCCGACGACGAAGCCGCCGCCCTGGTAACGCTGCGCCGGATCGTCGTATTCGGCGCTCGGCGCGGTCACCGGAAACAGCCCGGCGAACTGCGCGGAGCTGTCCTGCGGACGGAACCCGAGGAAGCCGGCCTTCGTGTTGTCCCACCACTTCACCGGGTTGTCCGACACGCCGTACACGATCGCATGCCCGACGCGGTTCGTCAGCAGCGCGCATCGCACCAGCTCGATGAAGTCGCGATAGCTGAGGAAGGTCACCAGCATGCGCGGGTTCTTCGGAACCTCGAACGACGAGCCGATCCGCAGGCACACGGTCTCGATCCCGAAGCGGTCGAAGTAGTACCGCGACAGCGCTTCGCCGAAGCACTTCGTCACGCCATAGAGGCTGTCCGGACGCAGCGGCGCGTCGACGTCGAGCACTTCCGTGACCGGATGAAAACCGATCGCATGGTTCGAGCTCGCGAACACGACGCGCTTCACGCCGTGCTTGCGCGCGGCTTCGTACAGGTTGTACGTGCCGGTGATGTTCGCATCGACGAGATCGTCGAACGGCGCATCGACCGAAATTCCGCCGAGGTGGACGATCGCGTCGACGCCGTCGACGAGGTCCATCACCGCCGGCCGATCGGACAGGTCGACGACCCGGGTTTCCTCGTGCTGCGCCGCGTCGCCGAGCGCGGCGACGTCGCTCACGCGCACGATGTCGGCCCAGTTCGCGAGCGCGCCGCGCAGCTGGCGACCGAGATTGCCGGCCGCGCCGGTCAGCAGCAGGCGCGCAAACGGCTTGCGGGCGCCGGTGGAAGTGGCGTTCATCGAGTCTCCTTGGATCTGTGCTGAAGGTATGCGGATGCGCCCGACCTCCAATCGCTTGCAACGATTTGGCCGGAAAACGTTTTCCAACTATACGCGGCGGCGAAGGCGAACGTCAACGGTCGGCCACCCTCTCGGCCATCCGCACTTTCCCGATGTCGGCCGATGGCCGGCCGCCTCGGTTTTCTGCCACAATCGCGGACAACGGAACGTAAACGTTACCCTTGCGATGAAAAAAGTTTCCCCGACGATCCGCGACGTGGCGGCCCAGGCCGGCGTGTCGGTTGCGACGGTCTCCAAGTTCGTGAACGGCACGCAGCGCTTCTCACCGACGGTCGAAGCGCGGCTCAAGGAGGCGATCGAGCGCCTCGGCTATCGTTCGAATCCGCTCGCGCGCTCGATGATCACCGGGCGCACACGCACGATCGGCCTCGTGATCCTCGACATCAGCAACCCGTATTTCACGAGCGTCGTCAAAGGCGCGAACCGCGTCGCGCTCCAGCACGACTACACGCTGCTGCTCGTCGATACCGAAGAAAGCCAGGCGCGCGAACGCTCGCTGGTCGAGGCGCTCGCGCAGCGCGTGGACGGCTTGATCGTCAGCACGCGGATGCCCGACGACGAAGCGGGCTGGATGCTCGATCTGCACAAGCCGCTCGTACTGCTGCGACGCAGCCCCGGCCTGCCGATCCCGAGCGTCGGCATCGACAACCGGCTCGCCACCTACATGCTCGCGCGCCATCTGCTCAACCTGGGCCACACGCGCATCGCGTATCTCGGCTTCGGCACCGCGCGCGTGAACGACGAACGGATCCAGGGGGCGCGCGACTGTCTCGCGGAAGCGGGGCTCACGCTCGACGTGCACGACGCGCATGCGCCAACCGCCGAAGCCGGCGAGCGCGCCTGCTCGCGCGTGATGCTCGGGCCGCAGCGCCCGCAGGCGGTGATCTGCTACAACGACCTGATCGCGCTCGGCTTCATGAAGGAAGCCGCGTCGCTCGGCTTCCGGTTGCCGCAGGACGTTTCCGTCGCCGGCATCGACAATGTGCCGTACGGTCAATACGCGGCGCCCGCGCTGACCACCATCGACATCCAGAGCGAAAACATGGGCGAGCTCGCGATGCAGAAGCTGATCGACGCGCTCGCCGGACGCACCGACGCGAGCTATTCGACGTTCGAGCCGCGGTTGATCATGCGGGCATCGACGGCGGCGGTGGGGTGAGTGGCGGGCGG
>NZ_PQMX01000153.1:0-3231 GCF_004368385.1 Burkholderia sp. B10
GGGAGCCTGACGATTACCTACTTTCACACGGGAATCCGCACTATCATCGGCGTAGAGTCGTTTCACGGTCCTGTTCGGGATGGGAAGGGGTGGGACCGACTCGCTATGGTCATCAGGCAAAGAGGGTTGTTCTGCTGGCATGGCCAACAGAACCAATCTGGGAAGAAGCAGTAATTTAAGTTGTGTGTATCACACACGAGAATCCAACATGTCGCGCTGGATCGCGGCCAGTGCTTTCGCACGGCGCCGATCTACAAGGCAGACTTGTTATAGGATCAAGCCTTACGGGCAATTAGTATCAGTTAGCTGAACGCATTACTGCGCTTACACACCTGACCTATCAACGTCCTGGTCTCGAACGACCCTTCAAGGGGATCTAGTCCCCAGGGATATCTCATCTTAAGGCGAGTTTCCCGCTTAGATGCTTTCAGCGGTTATCTCTTCCGAACATAGCTACCCGGCGATGCCACTGGCGTGACAACCGGTACACCAGAGGTTCGTCCACTCCGGTCCTCTCGTACTAGGAGCAGCCCCCTTCAAATATCCAACGCCCACGGCAGATAGGGACCAAACTGTCTCACGACGTTTTAAACCCAGCTCACGTACCTCTTTAAATGGCGAACAGCCATACCCTTGGGACCGGCTACAGCCCCAGGATGAGATGAGCCGACATCGAGGTGCCAAACACCGCCGTCGATATGAACTCTTGGGCGGTATCAGCCTGTTATCCCCAGAGTACCTTTTATCCGTTGAGCGATGGCCCTTCCATACAGAACCACCGGATCACTATGACCTGCTTTCGCACCTGCTCGACTTGTCGGTCTCGCAGTTAAGCACGCTTATGCCATTGCACTATCAGCACGATTTCCGACCGTACCTAGCGTACCTTCGTACTCCTCCGTTACGCTTTGGGAGGAGACCGCCCCAGTCAAACTGCCTACCATGCACTGTCCCCGACCCGGATCACGGGCCAAGGTTAGAACCTCAAACAAACCAGGGTGGTATTTCAAGGACGGCTCCACCGAAACTAGCGTTCCGGTTTCATAGCCTCCCACCTATCCTACACAGATCGGTTCAAAGTCCAATGCAAAGCTACAGTAAAGGTTCATGGGGTCTTTCCGTCTAGCCGCGGGTAGATTGCATCATCACAAACACTTCAACTTCGCTGAGTCTCGGGAGGAGACAGTGTGGCCATCGTTACGCCATTCGTGCAGGTCGGAACTTACCCGACAAGGAATTTCGCTACCTTAGGACCGTTATAGTTACGGCCGCCGTTTACCGGGACTTCAATCAAGAGCTTGCACCCCATCATTTAATCTTCCGGCACCGGGCAGGCGTCACACCCTATACGTCCACTTTCGTGTTTGCAGAGTGCTGTGTTTTTATTAAACAGTCGCAGCCACCAGTTTATTGCAACCCCTTCACCCTCCTGGCGCAGGCCAGTCAAGCTACAAGGGCGTACCTTATCCCGAAGTTACGGTACCAATTTGCCGAGTTCCTTCTCCCGAGTTCTCTCAAGCGCCTTAGAATACTCATCTCGCCCACCTGTGTCGGTTTGCGGTACGGTCATCGTTAGACTGAAGCTTAGAGGCTTTTCTTGGAACCACTTCCAATTGCTTCGCTCCCGAAGGAGCTCGCGCCACACCCTTGAATTACGCACCCGGATTTGCCTAAGTGCCTTCTCCAATGCAGCGACCGGGACTTCCAACACCCGGACAACCTTCCGCGATCCGTCCCCCCATCGCATCTAACAATGGTGCAGGAATATTGACCTGCTTCCCATCAGCTACGCATTTCTGCCTCGCCTTAGGGGCCGACTCACCCTACGCCGATGAACGTTGCGTAGGAAACCTTGGGCTTACGGCGAGGGGGCCTTTCACCCCCTTTATCGCTACTCATGTCAGCATTCGCACTTCCGATACCTCCAGCACCCTTTACAAGGCACCTTCGCAGGCTTACGGAACGCTCTCCTACCATGCGTGCAAAGCACGCATCCGCAGCTTCGGTATATAGCTTAGCCCCGTTACATCTTCCGCGCAGGACGACTCGATCAGTGAGCTATTACGCTTTCTTTAAAGGGTGGCTGCTTCTAAGCCAACCTCCTGACTGTTTTAGCCTTCCCACTTCGTTTCCCACTTAGCTATATTTGGGGACCTTAGCTGGCGGTCTGGGTTGTTTCCCTCTTGACACCGGACGTTAGCACCCGATGTCTGTCTCCCGTGATTGCACTCTTCGGTATTCGGAGTTTGCTATGGCGGGGTAATCTGCAATAGACCCCCCAACCATGACAGTGCTCTACCCCCGAAGGTGAGACACGAGGCACTACCTAAATAGTTTTCGGAGAGAACCAGCTATTTCCAGGTTTGTTTAGCCTTTCACCCCTATCCACAGCTCATCCCCTAACTTTTCAACGTTAGTGGGTTCGGACCTCCAGTACGTGTTACCGCACCTTCATCCTGGCCATGGATAGATCACCTGGTTTCGGGTCTACGCCCAGCAACTGAACGCCCTATTCGGACTCGCTTTCGCTACGCCTGCCCTATACGGTTAAGCTTGCTACTGAACGTAAGTCGCTGACCCATTATACAAAAGGTACGCCGTCACCCCTTACGAGGCTCCGACTGTTTGTATGCATGCGGTTTCAGGATCTATTTCACTCCCCTCCCGGGGTTCTTTTCGCCTTTCCCTCACGGTACTGGTTCACTATCGGTCGATCACGAGTATTTAGCCTTGGAGGATGGTCCCCCCATCTTCAGACAGGATTTCACGTGTCCCGCCCTACTTGTCGCACACCTAGTTCTTTCATACTGTTTTCGCCTACAGGGCTATCACCTGCTATGGCCGCACTTTCCAGAGCGTTCGGCTAACAATACAAATAAAGAGTGCAAGGCTCATCCCATTTCGCTCGCCACTACTTTGGGAATCTCGGTTGATTTCTTTTCCTGCGGTTACTTAGATGTTTCAGTTCACCGCGTTCGCTTCTCTGGACCTATGTATTCAGTCCAGGATGACCCAAAAGGGCCGGGTTTCCCCATTCGGACATCTACGGATCAAAGCTCGTTTGCCAGCTCCCCGTAGCTTTTCGCAGGCTACCGCGTCCTTCATCGCCTGTGATCGCCAAGGCATCCACCACATGCACTTGTTCGCTTGACCCTATAACGAGTCTGTCTCATCGACAGTCGCTACAGGTTGAGTTCTCGCGTTGTGCCGTATTCCAATTGAGTCGAACAT
>NZ_PQMX01000154.1:0-2768 GCF_004368385.1 Burkholderia sp. B10
ACTTCATCGAGGCCCGTGATCCATCCGTTTTAGCCAGCAACTGGTACGAGCACGCTGCCTCGTGAGCCGAGGGTTAGCCGCGAGCGCGTCTTCCTTGCGCGCGGCCCGCCAGTAAGCGCCGAAATGCGTCATTCATCAAGCTGGGTCGTGTGGCGTATTGTGAGGGTTATACGACCTTTGAGCCATTCGGCTCCAGTTCCATAATTTGCGCAGCAATCAAGCCGGATCAAGAGCACAAATGCGATTGCCCATTGAGCTCCCGGTTTGATCAATTTCGCGCAAACGAAAGGAACAGAGAATGAGGCTTAAGAACAAATCGGCTTTGATTACCGGCGGCACTAGCGGAATCGGTCTCGCGACCGCGAAGCTCTTTATTGCAGAAGGCGCTCGGGTCGCGGTGACCGGTCGCGATGTCGCTGCATTCGAGCGTGTGAAGGCCGAGCTTGGCGACGATGCATTGGTTTTCAGGGCCGATGTGCGTTCGATCGACGACATGCGTGCCGTTGCCGCCCAGTTAAAAGAACGGTTCGGCGGCCTGGATGTCGTATTCGCCAACGCTGGCTGGGCTTTCCCGTCCGCAGTGAATGACATCGACGATGACCTCTACAACGAGATCATGGACATCAACGTCAAGGGCGTGGTCTACACGCTTCAGGCGATGCTGCCGGAGTTGCGAGAGGGCGCCTCGGTCATCCTCAACACCTCGTTCGTCGCCCAGACCGGCAAGCACGGCATATCGTTGACCGCGGCAGCCAAGGCCGCCGTGCGATCGCTTGCCCGTAGTTGGTCCTACGAGTTTCTCGATCGCAAGATCCGGTTCAACGCGATCGCGCCCGGTGGCACGGACACGCCCCTGCTCAGCAAGTGGGGGATGTCGGACGAGGACGTCCGCAACTTCAAAAGCGAGTTCGCGAAGACCATCCCGGTTGGCCGTCTGGCAAAGGCAGAGGACATTGCCTACGCAGCGCTCTATCTCGCCAGCGACGAATCCTCCTACGTGGTCGGCAGCGAACTGGTTGTCGATGGCGGAGCGTCGCAGCTTTAAGCGGGAGCACACCGGTTCACGAGCCCGGCACGACCTTCCGATTCATCCACACCTGATCACATGTCCACTGCGCGTTATTCGCGCGGTGGTGTTCAATCCGGCCCAGCCTCGTTGCAAAAGTGGAGCGGCCGAAGCGCAAGGAGAAACGATCTTGACCGACACTAGCGAAAACAATCGCACCGGGAAGCCACTCACCGAAGCCGGTCGTTCGCGCCGCGATATTCTCAAATTCGGAAGCATCGTCACGCTCGGCGCCGTACTGGGTGGCGGAGCACTGCTTGGCCATACCGCGCCTGCTCTTGCGCAGGCAGCCAGCAAAGGAGAACTCGCTCCGAATGACCCGCTCGACATTTTGATTGTCAATTACGACGGCGGGACGCTGCTCGACTTCGCCGGCCCCAGCGAGATTTTCCACCGGTTACCGAATACGAACGTTCGCTATGCGAGCCTCAATGGGGGCAACGTGACGCTCGAATTCGGAGTCGTGTACGGCAAGACCGAACGGCTGGCCGATATCGAGCGAACCGATCTGATTCTGGTGCCCGGTGGCTCCGATTTGACGGCGCCGATGCGGCCCGAGTATCAGGCGCAGATCCGGCGTTTGGCCCAAAGTGCCAAACATGTGACCTCGGTTTGCAACGGATCGTTGGTGCTCGCTGCGACGGGCATTCTCAATGGCAAGCGTAGCGCCTGCCATTGGGCGTTCGTCAACAAGCTGTCCGAATATGGCGCCATCCCCGTGCCGGATCGATTCGTCGAAGACGACAACGGCCGCTTCATGAGCGGCGGCGGCGTGACGGCCGGCATCGATTTCGCACTTCGCGTCGCGGCGAAGCTGCGCGGTCAACAGGCTGCCGAATTCACGCAACTCGTAATCGAATACGATCCCGCTCCGCCGTTCCATTCCGGCCACCCCAGAGACGCACGGCAGGAAGTCATCGCGATGGTCGACAAAGAACTGCCCGGTGCATCCAAGGGACTCGCACGAATCCCGGGCGTTCGCTGAAATTCCCGCGGGCAATGTCTGCGAGGACTCGCACGGCTCTCGATGAAGCCGCAACCAACATTGCTTGCCTCACCTGCGCGATCTGGCGCAGGCCCGTCTATTTGAAATCTGATCGGAAAAATCTCAAATGCAACAGATTCGTCGTCTTGCCGCACCCGTTGCGGCCTGCTTTGCTTTTTTCGCCTTTGCCGTGCCGGCAGTTGCCAGTGGCCCGCAGCCTCGAATCGAAGCGGCCATCAATACCGAAAACGCGCGGTGGGCCGATGCCTTTGCGCGAGGGGATTACGAGGCGATAGGCCGCTTGTATACGCACGACGGCGCACTGCTGCCGCCCGGCGGCAACAGGGTGACGGGTGGCAGCGCGATTGCCGCATACTTCGCCAAGCAGTATGCCGGGGCAAAGCCCGACACCGTATCGTTCAGCAATTATGAGTTCTACGGTAACGACCGGGCCGTGACGGAGGTTTCGGATGCGGAAATCCGTGACCATGCTGGGGCCGTCAAATACCGTGGCAAGCAGATCCTCCTTTTTCTGAAGGAGGGCGGTGCGTGGAAATTGCATCGCGATATCTGGAATGATTACGCTACCCGAACCTGTCCGCATTTTTGTGGGCGAGGCGGTTGAACAGCGCGTTATCCGCGCGCCTGCGTGAATCGCTCGCCAAACAGGATAGCAAACTGGTTCATCGCTGATTTCCAGTCGAAGGCGGCCCGCAC
>NZ_PQMX01000155.1:0-2701 GCF_004368385.1 Burkholderia sp. B10
CAGAAACTCTCGCTTCTTCGCATCACCGCCTTCGTGGCGGGGATGTCCGTTCAACACAAACCGCGAACCGGCATCGAGCCAGCGCACGCCTCCGACACCAAAATATCGGCTTGCTCGCGCATCCCATACTTCTACCAGCCGTCGAGCTCGCGCCTCGCCCGTGTCCGAACTGGAATAGCCGTAAGCCGTCGATTCGTAGACGGTCATCGGCACATCAGGAACGCTACGCTCGACTTTCTGGCGGCGCTCCTCCGCGACATAGCTCGTCGCGGCAAGTGCACTCTCAGCCTGAAAATCGGACGCGGGCCGCTTGTAATCAAATGCACGCGATATGTAGCGCGTGCTCTGCATCGTCTGCACCCCTGCCCAATGGGCGAAGCCATCCGATTCGTTGCTGTCGTTCGCCCGAATGAACTCAACTGCCTTGGCATCTGGGAGAGTCGAGACGTGGTCGACGATAACGAGCGTCGTCTTTGGAGCGTCGCCTTCAGCAACGTTTTCATGGATCCAGTAGAAGTACCAGCCCTCGGCCTCAGCCAAGCGGTTCACAAAGTGAAGATCGGATTCGCTTTGCCGGCACCACGAACGCTTGGCAGGATCGGACAACAGCGAGAAACGGTACTGTCCGCGTAGCTGCGGATACCGATCAAGCACGTCGGAAATGATCTCCCGGGCGTCTTTCTCGAGCCAGCCTTCTTCGTTATGGGTTTTCTCAAGGAAGACCAGCGCCGATGAAAACTCGATCTGGTATGTCGAAAGGCCGCCATTACCGCCCAAATAGGCGACCCGATGCACGAAGCCGTGAACCGGACGATAGACAGGAATCGCAAAGGGAGCAGTGACTTGCTGAATCTGCAAGGTCACGGGCTGATGCATCAGCGACAGCAGCGCAGTGTCGTCGCGCGTCGACGCAACGTCGATCGTGTACGAATAGTCGCGCCCGATTCTGGCCGATCCGCGCGCCCGTAACGGCACCAGCGCATTCTTGCCGAGCGGCGTATCCAGCATCAGCACTCGGCCCTGCTGCAAAACGCCGTTGCTGATCGCCTCATAGAGCTCGCGCAACTTCAAGTCCCCGAGTGCGGACGATCTGATATCCATTTTCGTTATCCTTCTTTCTCTCAGGTTCGACTGTCCACACTGTGACAAAGGACAGACGGCCATTGCGACGGCACCCAGTCGCTCGCGCGATTCTAATCCAAAGTCTGAGAAATATGGTTCGACTTGATAGAAGTTGACGACTTGCCATGTATTGAAGCGTGCACTCACGTTCCGGCACGATCCGCGAAAGCAAGTCTATGGTCAGAAATACGGTGAGCCGCACCTGGGCGGAGGCAATGAAATCGGAGGTTCAGCAATTGTTCGTCGCGAACGACAAGCACCATTTGGATCTCAGCCATGCCGTTGGCCGTTATCGCGAATTAGTCTTCAGCCTAACCGTCCGACGGAATCGCGAAACGCCGCTTAAGCTGGCCCCGTTTGTTGGGGCAGATCATGCCGGAGTGAACCTCATTGAATACACTGAGATGCCCGCATGACAGGACTCGGGTGGCAAGGGCAAGCGTAAAGGTCACCGTCAAGACCGGCGTGCTTCCCATGAGTGAATCCGGCCGCCGTGGCCGGCGGCCGCAATAACGTCGGTCGACCCGCAAGCCGAGCCGTGAACTTCGGCGCTGACGATCTGCCGTCTTGAGATAGCACCGTTCCATTATGCTTCGGCCTATTTTATTAAATATGCGAAGTCATATCACCTGCGTCACTGGCGAACCATTGGACCGATACGAAAGTTTTTCTACGTTTGACAAAAATCTTCTTTACGCATCTGCCATGTGGCTATTGAGCATCCAAATCGATTTATGAGATGCACCGCGGACTAAACTATCCGTGGCGTGCGATATATAAAAGATCGCATTGCTAGACACAGCGGATCAGAAGAACCGCTGAAGAGAGAAAGCAAAGCAGTAAGAGCGCGGGCCGCATGGGCTGCCACCCATACGACCCGCTGACCACAACCAACTCAACCAAGGAGTCGGAAATGGCTGTCCCGAATATTAAATCGCTTCCTAAGAAACGCAAGCCCCAGCGCGACCCAACCACCATGCTTCAGCTGATCCTCCGCAGCACGCCTGACAAGCCCAAACGAGGCTGGCCGTACTTGCCTTGGATGGCCGTCATCGACGCGCACTTCAAGCTGTTCGGATTCGAGCCCGGCGACCGCGTCTATTTCGAGATCAACCACGATACCCGGCAAATGCACATCACGCCGCACTATGGCGATCTCGATTTCCGCGAGCAGCCCTACCATCAACCGGATTGACGGCGACTATTCGAGCGCTAAAGGGTCAAGGGCCGCGTTACGCGGCCCTCACTGCCTCCGCAACGGCCCGCCCCCGGAGAGACCATCTCCATGCGCTCTTCCCGAGCGCGGAAAGCAGCGCAGTTTTCGACAGCCATCGTCAACAACCGTCACACCAACGGTCAACAGATAGATGCTGATGATCTTCGGTGGCCGGATTTTTCGGAGGCCACAAATGCAAAAACCCCCGCCTTATCGGGCGGGGGTTCCTGGCTTAGGGGAGCCTGACGATTACCTACTTTCACACGGGAATCCGCACTATCATCGGCGTAGAGTCGTTTCACGGTCCTGTTCGGGATGGGAAGGGGTGGGACCGACTCGCTATGGTCATCAGGCAAAGAGGGT
>NZ_PQMX01000156.1:0-2471 GCF_004368385.1 Burkholderia sp. B10
ACCGGAAGGCAGGATTGGCGTTGCGTATGACATCAACCACGCGGGCTATGCTCGCCGGCTTTGGCCGGAGACAGCATGCCCGCGCACCGGATGAACATGCGCATGATCAAGGACGTTTTACGACTTAAATTCGACGGCGGCTTCTCGCACGATCGGATCGCCGCGTCGCTGGGCATTTCCAAAGGCGTGGTCACGAAGTACGTCGGACTGGCCGGCGCCGCCGGGCTCCACTGGGCGAGCGCCTGCGATATGGACGAAGGCGAACTCGAGCGGCGGCTTCTCGGTAAGTCAACGGGACCGGGAGCCTACGCCCAGCCCGATTACGGACGCATCCATCAGGAGCTGCGCCGCAAGGGCGTGACACTGACGCTGCTGTGGGAGGAGTACCAGGCCGAGTTTGCGGATCGGCAGACCTACCGCTATACGCAGTTCTGTGAGCACTACAGGACGTTCACCAAACGCCTGAAGCGCTCGATGCGCCAGATCCACCGCGCCGGCGAGAAGCTGTTTGTCGACTTCGCCGGCCCCACGTTGCCGCTGACGAGCGGACGCCGCGCGCACATCTTCGTGGCCGCCATGGGCGCCTCGAGCTACACGTTCGCGTGCGCGACGCCGGCCGAAACGATGGAGGACTGGCTGGGCGGCATTGCACGCGCGCTGACCTTCTATGGCGGCGTGCCGCAGCTGATCGTGCCGGACAACCCGCGCGCGATGATTGCCGATCCCGACCGTTACGAACCTCGTGCAGGCGACACCGTACTGGACTTCGCACGGCATTACGGCACCTCATTCCTGCCTGCACGCGTGTATCGCCCGCAGGACAAACCGAAGGTAGAAGTTGCGGTCCAGGTGGTCGAGCGCTGGATCATGGCGCGCCTGCGCCATCACCGGTTTGCGTCGGTCCAGTCGGTCGATGACGCGATCCGGCCGCTGCTGAAGAACTTGAACGAGCGTCCGTTCCAGAAGTTGCCGGGATGCCGCGCCAGCGCATTCGTCGAACTGGACGCGCCGGCACTGCAGCCGCTGCCACTCCAACCCTATGAACTCGCGCGCTTCAAGACGGTGACGGTTCACATCGACTATCACGTCGAGATCAACAAGCACCGCTACAGCGTGCCGCACGCACTGGTCGGCCTCAAGCTCGATGCGCGCATTACGGCGGGCGCGGTCGAACTGTTGCATCGCGGCCGCCGCGTTGCCAGCCACGCCCGCAATGACCGCACGGGCGGCTACACCACCGTCGTCGAGCACATGCCGGCCGCACACCGAGCCCATCTCGAATGGACGCCGCAGCGGCTGATTCACTGGGGCCAGCAGATCGGCTCGGCCACCGGCGCGCTCGTCACCCGACTGCTGCAGGAGCAACGCCACCCGGAACACGGCTATCGGGCGTGCCTCGGATTGCTCTCGCTCTCTCGTCGCTATGGCCGCGACCGTCTCGAAGCGGCGTGTGCGCTGGCGCTGGAACTGGGCGTGCACCGTTACCGCCACGTGCGCGACATCCTGGTCAACAACCGCGACCGCGCTGCGGCGACAACGCCTGCCGACTGGATCAGCCCGAGCCATGCGCATGTACGCGGCCCCAGCTACTACCAATAAAGAGAACCCACCATGATGATGCAACAGACCCTGACCCAACTGCGCACCCTGAAGCTGGACGGCTTCGCTGACGGACTGGAAGAACAGTTGACGCAGCCCGGTGCGGCCAGCCTGAGCTTCGAGGAACGCTTGTCGCTGCTGGTCGACCGTGAAGCCAGTTGGCGTGACGATCGGCGCCGGACCCGACTGCTCAAACAGGCGCGCCTCAAGTATCCGCAGGCCGCCATCGAGGACCT
Organism: Burkholderia sp. B10; assembly: GCF_004368385.1. NCBI lineage: Bacteria > Pseudomonadati > Pseudomonadota > Betaproteobacteria > Burkholderiales > Burkholderiaceae > Burkholderia > Burkholderia sp. B10. The sequence continues at coordinate 1,836 of NZ_PQMX01000156.1, forward strand.
CGACACCCGCTCCGGTCGAGGCGTGGACTCGCGCTCGCTCACGAGCCTGGCACTCGGCGACTGGGTCGAAGCCGGCTACAGCCTGCTCATCAGCGGCCCAACCGGCGCGGGGAAGTCATGGCTCGCTTGCGCCTTGGCGCAGTATGCCTGCCGGCGCGGGCACTCCGCGTTGTACCTGCGTGTGCCGCGACTCGGCGAGGAACTGCGCGTGCTGCACGGCAACGGCGGCTTCACCAAATGGCTGCTGCAGGTCGCCCGCGTTGATGTTCTCCTGCTGGACGATTGGGGAATGGCTCCCCTCGACGCGATGGTTCGAAACGATCTGCTCGAGATGATCGATGACCGCGCGGCGGGCAAAGCCACAATCGTGACCAGCCAGTTGCCGATCGAGCACTGGCATGGATGGATCGGTGACGAGACCATCGCCGATGCGCTGCTCGACCGCCTCATGCAGCGTCATCACCGGATCACGCTTACCGGCGAATCGCTCAGAAAGACATCCCCCAAACCCAACGTCCTGGAGCCCGAACTCGACCAGAACTGACAAGGAAATCTACAATCGACACTGCGCAACGCCCAAGCCAGCCGAATCGGTCACGTTCCCGAAATCGGCGGTCACGTTCGCCGAAATACGCA
>NZ_PQMX01000157.1:0-2408 GCF_004368385.1 Burkholderia sp. B10
TATCCCCTGATCGTCACGCTGCCGCGGAACTGCTCATCGCCGGAACGCGCGATGCATCAAGCTGGCGATATCTGCGATGCATGTCCGGCGGCCACGCGCCAACGATCTCCTACTGGGCGCCACAGCCGCGTGTAGGCGAACCTGCCGCTGAACGCCGTGCCATCGAAATCACCGGCAAGCACGACCGTTGTCGCGGTGACGATGCTGCGTACGGGATTCCGCGCATCCTAGGCGTCCAGATATAACGCGTGATGGCGTCGACGTGGAAGATGATGCTGCATGTTGAGCGGAAATGACTGCTAGATGCTCAATCACTTCGTCGACGTAAGTGCGATTCGCCGGTCTTGAGGGGGCTTCACCTAGTGGCCGGTATATCCCAATATCCCAATAAAAATCTATGCGCATAAAGTCCCCGAGCGCCAGATGTCATCGGCGAGCTTCCCGCCATTCACGGTAATATCGCCGTTCGTCCGACTGCCGGCAATTCGTCTGCCTGCCACTGCTCGGTGTTCCTACAACTCATTCCCGCACATTGATTCATGACCGACCGCGCCGCCGCTTCATGTCGTCGGACGACCGACTTCCTGCCTTATCTCGTCGCCGCGACGTTTTTCATGGAGTACCTCGATACGACGGTGATCGCCACCGCGCTGCCGCAGATGGCACAGTCGTTTGGCGTCGGGCCGAATGCGCTGAGTGTCGGGATGACGGCCTACATGCTGGCGCTCGCCGTGTTCATCCCGATTAGCGGCTGGATCGCGGATCGCTATGGTTCGCGTACCGTCTTCGCCACCGCGATCTTCGTCTTTTCCGGCGCATCGGTGCTGTGCGGGCTCTCCGATGGCGTGCTCACGTTCACGGCCGCGCGTCTGCTCCAGGGTGTCGGTGGGGCAATGATGGTGCCGGTCGGGCGAATGATCGTCGTGCGCAGCACGGAGAAAGCCAAACTGATGCGTGCGATCGCGACGATCACGTGGCCGGGCATCGTCGCGCCAGTCGTCGGGCCGCCGGTCGGCGGCTTCATCACCACCTACGCGTCGTGGCGCTGGATCTTCCTGTTGAACGTTCCGTTTGGCATAGCCGCGCTGGTTTGCACTTGGCTTATCGTCCGCAACACGCGTGCCGATGAGCGGCGGCCGCTCGACTGGGTCGGCTTCGTGCTGGCCGGCGCGGCGCTGACTTGTCTGTTGATCGGTACCGAAGCGGCGGGCCAGCAGGACGTCGATTTCACGCGCGCAGGTATCCTGGTCGCCGCGAGCGTGTTGTTCGGCATTGCCGCATGGTTGCATGCGCAACGATGCGCGCATCCGCTGCTCGATTTCACGACGCTGAAGGTGCCGACGTTCTCGGTCACCGTCATCACCGGTTCGATCACGCGGATAGCGATCAACGCCGTGCCGTATCTGCTGCCGCTGTTGTTCCAGATCGGCTTCGGGCTGTCGCCATTCCAGTCCGGCCTGCTGTTGCTCGCCAGCGCGATCGGCAATCTCGGGATGAAGGCAGGCACGTCGTGGATACTCGATCGCTTCGGTTTCCGGCACGTCGCGCTCGTCGACGTGACGATCGTCGGCCTGTTCACGATCGCGTGCGGCTGGCTGACAGCGTCGACGCCGTTGGCCGTCACCTTGTTGGTCGTGTTCGTCTACGGGCTCACGCGATCGATGCAGTTCACGACGCTCGCGACACTCGCGTACGCGGATATTCCGGCGCGGCAAACCAGTGCGGCCAGCACGCTGTGGAGCGCCGCGCAGCAGATGACGATCGGAATGGGCATCGCATTCGGCGCGTTGTCGCTGCGGGTCGCGGCGTTGGCGCGTGGCGACGCCGCCGGAGTGCATTATGTGCTCGACGATTTTCGCTGGGCGTTCATTGCGGCCGGCGTGCTCGCTCTGCTGACGTTGCCCGGCTATGCGGGACTCGCCGCCGATGCTGGCGATCGACTTCGCGCAAATGTGGCGCGCGGGTAGAGCGTCGTTCTGATCGCGGCGGTCGCGCGAAGGCCGGCGGTCAGCGATTCGTCGCCACTGCGGACTGAGTCGAGACGCCGCCCCAGCAATGAGCAGCGGACCGCGCGTATGGAGCAGCCAGTCGTCGGTTGCAGTTTACGGCGCGCGAACTCTAAATCGCGTGGCGTTGCCCGCTTATAACTTCACGCCGTCCGGGCTGCTGCCGGCGACAGGCGACAGGCGACAGGCGACAGGCGACAGGCGACAGGCGACAGGCAACCGGCAACCGGCAACCGGCAACCGGCAACCGGCGAGTGGCGAGTGGCAACCAATAACCGGCGCCCGGAACGCGCAACCGGCAACCCGCAACGGGCAACGGGCACTCGGCAACCGGCACTCGGCACTTGCCAATCGGTAATCGGCAATTGGCCACCGCCAACCGCCAACCGCCCGCCCACGCTC
>NZ_PQMX01000158.1:0-2362 GCF_004368385.1 Burkholderia sp. B10
TCGCAGGGCCACGCCCACGAGCATGCTCACGAGCACGAGCACGAGCACGAGCACGAGCACGAGCACGAGCACGAGCACGAGCACGAGCACGCGGCCGGCGGCTGCTGCGCGCCGGCCGCGCCGACGCTCGCGCCGCTGCCCGCTGCACGGGCGACCGCATCGGGCCACGTGCGCTCCGCGTTCCGGATCATGCAGATGGATTGCCCGACCGAGGAGACGCTGATCCGCAAGAAGCTCGGCGCGATGCAGCAGGTGTCGGCGCTGGAGTTCAACTTGATGCAGCGGATGCTGACCGTCGACCACGTGCCCGGCGCGCAGTCGGCGATCGAAAGCGCGATCCGCACGCTCGGGATGACGCCCGAGGCTGCATCGGCGGACACGCCCGCCGCGCCCGTCGACGCGCCGCGTGCGAAGTCCTGGTGGCCGCTCGCGCTCGCCGGCGTCGCCGCGGTCGCGTCGGAGGCGGTGAACTGGGCCGGCCTGCCGGTGTGGCTGTCGGCAGCGCTGGCGATCGCCGCCGTCCTCGCGTGCGGGCTGACCACCTACAGGAAGGGCTGGATCGCGATCCGCAACGGCAACCTGAACATCAACGCGCTGATGAGCATCGCGGTGACGGGCGCGATGGCGATCGGCCAGTGGCCGGAAGCGGCGATGGTGATGGTGCTGTTCACGATCGCCGAACTGATCGAGGCGAAGTCGCTCGACCGGGCGCGCAACGCGATCCAGGGGCTGATGCAGCTCGCACCGGACACCGCGACCGTGCAGGACGCCGACGGCACGTGGCGCACGCTCGACGCCGCGCAGATTGCGCCGGGCGCGATCGTGCGCGTGAAGCCGGGCGAGCGGATCGGCCTCGACGGCGAGGTCGTTGCCGGGCGCTCGACGGTGAACCAGGCGCCGATCACCGGCGAGAGCCTGCCCGTCGACAAGACGACCGGCGACGCGGTGTACGCCGGCACGATCAACGAATCGGGTTCGTTCGACTATCGCGTGACGGCGGCCGCATCGAACTCGACGCTCGCACGGATCATCCATGCGGTCGAGCAGGCGCAGGGCGCGAAGGCGCCGACGCAGCGCTTCGTCGACCGCTTCGCGCGCGTCTACACGCCGATCGTGTTCGCGATCGCGCTGCTGGTGGCCGTCGTCCCGCCGCTCGTCACGGGCGGTGCGTGGCACGACTGGATCTACCGTGCGCTGGTGCTGCTCGTGATCGCATGCCCGTGCGCGCTGGTGATCTCGACGCCCGTCACGATCGTGTCGGGGCTCGCGGCCGCGGCGCGACGCGGGATCCTCGTGAAAGGCGGCGTGTATCTGGAACAGGGCCGCACGCTGTCATGGCTCGCGCTCGACAAGACCGGCACGATCACGCACGGCAAGCCGGTGCAGACCGACTTCGACCTGCATGCCGAGCACGCCGACGCCGCGCAGGTGCGCCGGCTCGGCGCGAGCCTCGCGGCGCGCTCCGATCACCCGGTGTCGCAGGCGATCGCCGCGGCCGCCCGCGATGCGAGCGCGGCTGCGTTCGACGAGGTGACGGACTTCGAGGCGCTCGCCGGGCGCGGCGTGCGCGGCACGATCGGCGGCGCGCGCTACTGGCTCGGCAATCACCGGCTCGTCGAGGAGCTCGAACGCTGCTCGCCGGCGCTCGAAGCGAAGCTCGACGTGCTCGAGCGGCAGGGCAAGAGCGTCGTGATGCTGATCGACGAGGCGCGCGTGCTCGGCATCTTCGCGGTGGCCGACACGATCAAGGAGACGAGCCGCGCTGCGATCGCCGATCTGCATGCGCTCGGCATCCGCACCGCGATGCTGACGGGCGACAACCCGCACACCGCGCAGGCGATCGCGCAACAGGCCGGCATCGACGATGCGCGCGGCAACCAGCTGCCCGAAGACAAGCTCGCGGCGGTCGAGGAACTGTCGGCGCGCGGCGCGGGCGCGGTCGGGATGGTCGGCGACGGCATCAACGACGCGCCGGCGCTCGCGCGCGCCGATATCGGCTTCGCGATGGGCGCGATGGGCACCGACACGGCGATCGAGACGGCCGACGTCGCGTTGATGGACGACGACCTGCGCAAGATTCCCGCGTTCGTGCGGCTGTCGCGGGCGACGCACCGCGTGCTGGTGCAGAACATCGGCTTCGCGCTCGGCGTGAAGATCGTGTTCCTCGGTCTCACGATCGCCGGGCTCGGCACGATGTGGATGGCCGTGTTCGCGGACGCCGGCGCGAGCCTGATCGTCGTCGGCAACGGGTTGCGGCTGCTGTCGAAGGCCGGTGTGTTCGACGGCGCGCGCACGCAGCGCTGAGGAGCGGGCGATGGGGTTGCTGAAACGGGTGTTTGGCGGGTGGGGTGGTCGGCACGGG
>NZ_PQMX01000159.1:0-1957 GCF_004368385.1 Burkholderia sp. B10
TGTCAAACGCATTTGAAATCTGAGCCACTTCGCGCCTGATCGCGCAAAGTAAAACTGAGCCAGTCGTTACTTCTTCGATGTCGGGACGTGCCCGGCTTTGCGTTGCTGTTTCAGTCTGTAGCTGTCTCCTTTGATCTGGATGATGTGGGCATGGTGGAGGATGCGGTCGAGCATCGCTGCAGTGAGGGTGGTGTTGCCGCCGAAGGTTTCGTCCCACTGCGCAAACGGCAGGTTGCTGGTCAGGATCATCGAGCCACGCTCGTAGCGCTTGGCGACGATCTGGAAGAAGTGACTGGCCTGATCGCCCGAGAGCGGTAGATAGCCGATCTCATCGACGATGAGCAGCCTCGGGCCGAGAATGTTGTGCCGAAGAACGGCGTCGTATCGCTCCTGTCGGCGTGCAGCCTCGAGCTGTAACATCAGATCCGCCGCCGTGATGAACTTCGTCTTGATGCCGGCCTGCGTCGCTGCATATCCGATGGCGATCGCGAGGTGCGTCTTGCCCACGCCCGACGGACCAAGCAACACGGCGTTCTCGCCTCGCTCGATGAAGCGTAGCGTGGCAAGCTCGTCGATTGCCTCGCGTGGGACCCCGACGGCGAAGCTGTAGTCGTAGTCATCCAGTGTCTTGATGGCGGGAAACCCGGCCATGCGCACCAGTGTTTGCCGCGAACGAACTTGCCTCGTCTCTCGTTCGTGCGCGAGCGCGTTCTCGAGGAAGTCGAGGAAACTCCATTGCTTGGCCGCCGCGTCGCTGGCCAGAGCGACGTATCGGTGCATGAGTCCCTCGAGCTTCAGGCTTTGGCAGTGCCCGTCGATGCGTTCCTGCTGCAAGTTCATGCGCGCACCTCGGTCAGTAATTGCTGGTAGACGGACAACGGGTGCTGGATCGACATCGCGGGATCAACGCGCGGCCGAGCGACGGCGCGAGCCGGCAATCGGGGCAATGTGTAGCCAGGCATATCGAGCAAGCAAGCCCGTTCTCGTTGCTCCAACAGAATCGCGGGTGCCTGCCCGGTAACCGGATGCACGCGCTGGTTGGCCACGTCGCGCAGCCATTTACTCACCTCGACGTTCGCAGTCGCGGCATCGAGCATCAAGCCGGATTGTTTAAGCTGGCTTGCCAGCGGCACATAGAAATTGCCGCGCAGATAGCGGTGGAATCGCTCGACCTTGCCCTTGGTCTGCGCGCGGTACGGTTGGCACAATCTGGGCAGGAAGCCGTACCGCTTGGCCAGATCGAGCAGGCCGGCGTGCCAGCGATGTTGGCCGTCGCCATAAGCATCGCGTTCGACAACGATGGTCTTGGCGTTGTCGTAAAGGATCTCGCGAGGAATGCCACCCAAGGCTTCGAACAGCGCATGATGACAGGCAACCAGCGTCTCGGCGCGTTCATCGGTGGTGAAGCGTGCCCAGCGCCAACGACTGAAGCCGAGCGTGGCGGTGAAGGCGTAAAGCGGGTCGGTGCCTCGTCGGAAGACAACGAAATCGCACTGCATCTGCCGACCGGGCTCGGTCTCGAACCTTACGACTGGATCGGGCTTCGGCATGGGCTTATGCGTGTTCATGAAAGCCTGCAGGCTTCGCAGTTGGCCCTCGTAGCCGCGCGCCCGCAACTCGCGCAGCAGCGCCGGCGCTGCGATGATCTCCGGTGCTGCGGCCCTCATGCGCTCGATGATGTACGCCTCGAACGCTCCGAGCTTGGTTGGCCGCGGTTCACGCGGCTTGTAGCGCGGCACTTCCTCAGCCGACAGGTACCGCGCCACCGTGTTGCGAGAAATGCCCAGGCGCCGCGCGATCTCGCGCTCCGATACGCCTTGGGCTTTGAGCACATGGATTTGCATCCACTGTTCCTTCTGGAGCATCGCCAGCCTTTGCGCGCAAAAGGCTGACTGTACTGAAAGGTGGCTTAGATTTACTTCGCGCGAAGTGGCTCATTATTACTTTGCGCCCAACA
>NZ_PQMX01000015.1:0-105370 GCF_004368385.1 Burkholderia sp. B10
GCCCGCCCGTTTCGTTGATGGCGCGAGTTCGCGTGGCGGGTGGTGCGGCGGTGGTTTGGCAGGGCGCGGCCGTGCGCTGCATGGCGCGGCATGATGGCGCAGCCCGGCCCGGCGCGCGTCAGTTCAGCGTCGTTTCGATGCGCGTGCCGCGTTTCACGAACTGCGTGACCGGCGTCTTCTCGCAGATCTCGGCGAGGCGCGCGCGCTGCGCGTCGTCGAGCGGGCCGTCGAGCGTCACGACGCGGCGCACGTATTGCTGTCCTTCGCGATCCGCATGCAGCTCGGTGCGCACGTCGATGCGCGCGGCCGGCCACGTCTTGCGCTGCATGTACATGCGCAGCGTCGCGGCCGTGCATTGCGCGAGGCCGGCCAGCACCAGTTCGAACGGCGCCGGCCCCACGCCCTGGCCGCCTTCGCGCGGCGCCTCGTCGCCGGTCAGCGCATGCGTGCCGGCTTGCAACTGGACGACGTAGTCAGGGGCGTCGGCGGCGAGCGTGGCGGCAGCGTGGATGAGCGACATGGCGAGTCTCCAAAGATCGGGATGGGAACGGCCGCGACGCGGCGCGGCAAAGGGCTCGTCAGCATACCGTCTCAGCCGACATCGCGTGCGCAGCGTGCTGCGGGGAGAGCGGGTCGCGATCGCCGGGGGCGTCGAGTGCTGTGGGCGTATCGGGACATCGGAGACATCGGAGGCGTCGGAGGCGTCGAGCACATCGACCGCATCAGCGTATCAAGCACATCAACCGCGTCGAGCACACCGGACACATCAAAAGCACTGACCGCGTCAACCGCCCAAGCAGCGCCACGCAGCGCTACACAGCACCCCCCGCAATTTCCCGCACCAACCCCGCGACCCGCGCGCGCACCCACTGATGCGCCCGGTCGGTCTCGCGCGATTCGTGCCAGTACGCGAGCAGCGGAAACGGCTTGAGCCGCAGCGGCAGCGGCTGCACCGCGATCGGCAGCATGGTCGCGATGCGCAGCGCATACGTGCGCGGCAGCGTCAGCAGCAGGTCGCCGGCCGCCGCGATCTGGCACGCGGCGAAGTAGTGCTGGCAAATCAGCTGGATGTGACGGAAGCGCCCGTCGTTGCCGAGCAGCACGTCGAGCGATTGCGGCTCTCCGAGCGACGACACCGCGACGTGCCGCGCCGCGAAGTAGTCGCTGCGCCGCAGCGGCCCGCGCATCAGCGGATGATCGTGCCGCATCGCGACGACGAGCGAGTCGTCGAGCAGATGCTCGGTCGCGATGCGCGGGCCGGTCTGCACGCGGCGATCGACGACCAGATCGAGATTGCCCGACGCGAGTTCGCGTTCGATCTCCGACAGCGCGACGCGGCGGCTCACGAACCGCAGGCCCGGCGCGTCGCTCGCGAACGCCGCGACGATTTGCGGCAGCGCGATCGATTCGAGCACGTCGCGAATGCCGATCGCGATGCTCAGCTCGAGCGTCGCCGGATCGAACGCCGACGGATCGCGCGCCGCGCGCTGCAGGCCCGCGACGTGCAGTTGCACGTCGGCGATGACCGCGCGCGTGCGTTCGGTCGGCACGACGCGGTTGCCCTGCCGCACGAACAGCGGATCGTCGAAATGCGCGCGCAACCGGTTCAGCGCGTGCGTGACGGCCGGCTGCGTCAGGTGCAACGCACGCGCGGCCGCGCCGATCCCGCCATGCACGTAGACGGCGTCGAGCACGCGGAACAGGTTCAGGTCGAGACGATGATCGGCGGGCAAGGACGAGCTCGGCGAAGAGGGCGGTGCAGCGATTCTAAAGGATGCGGCGGCAACCCAAGCGCACCCGCGCATGCGCCGGCCGGCCCGGCGGCGCGCCGTTTGCCGCGCCGTCACGCGGCACAGCCTGTATCAATCCGCCATCATGATGTCGCGGTCGGCCACCGGCGCGCGGGAATCGGATCGTTCGGCTACGATGCCGTCGCTTCATATTTCGAGATAGCCGTCCTGTCGCACGCATCCACACCAAATATAAGCCTGACAGTTCGACGGTATCGGCAGAAGTCGAAACAGTCCGGGGGCCTTGCCAGTGCAAGCAGCAGATCAGCGGTGCGTAGTTGTCTATTTGAGTACGGGGTTTTCGTTGGCGCAGGCCGCGCGTCTCGGCGAGGCTTTCAATCTGGCGAATCGCCTGCAGCCGCTCGGCGCGGATTATGAGGTGAAGTACGTGTCCGAAAGCGGCGGGTTGCTGCAGTCGTCGTCCGGCGTGAGGATCGCCGCCGACGCATTCGACGACGAGCACGGCCGCAGCGCGTATGCATTCCTGCATCTTCATGGCGAGCGCGTGACGATCAACTGGGACGCCGCCTTGCAGCAGCGCCTCGGCAACGTCCGTCGCCAGGCGCGCTGGATCGCCGACGCGGTCGATCTGCCGGGCCTCGCCGCGGCGCCGCCGCTCATGCACGCGGCGCGCGCGCAGGCGGCCGACGGCACGCGCCGGCCGGCCGCGACGATCGAGCCGCCGGCCGGCGCCGTCGACGTGTTCGCGGTCGTGCTCGACATGTTCCGCGCCGATCTCGGCGACGGCGCCGCGCAGCAGATTGCCGACAACTTCATGCGTCCGGTCGAGCAACGCTATACGCAGTCGATGTGGGCCTACCGCGAACTGAGCGCGAGCCCGTCGATCCGGATGTCCGCGCAACGGCTGCGCACGCTCAGCGCGAACCGCATCTCGATCGCCGACGTCGCGCGCACGGCCGCGATGAGCGAGCGCAATTTCCTGCGGCGCTTCAAGCGGGAAATCGGCGTGACGCCGACCGAGTTCGTGCAGCACGTGCGGCTCGAGCGCGCGTGCCACATGCTGGTCCATACGACGCTGCCCGCCGACAAGGTCGCGCGCCGCACCGGGTTCGGCAGCGGCGAGCGTCTGGCGAAACTGTTTCGTCAGCGGCTGCTGGTGTCGCCGACCGAATTCCGCATCGCCGAGCGCGAGCGGCTGCTGATCGACGGCGCGCAGCAGCCCGAGGCGCGCGCCGAATCCCGGCCCGCGCAAGCGGCCGGCGACTGGGCCGGCCCGGCGGCGCACGCACACCTGCGGTAAAAAGCGGGGGGTGACCGTAAAATGGCCGGGTTGCCCATCCGATCGCCCGTGTCCATGCCCTTGCTTCCCACCACCGCCACCGCCCCGTTCTGTCCGTCGGAAGTAAAGGGCAGCATCACGATCGACGCGCGCGCGTCGCGCTGGATGAAGTTCAAGCGCTTCTTCGGCCCGGGCCTGCTGGTGGCGATCGGCTACATGGACCCCGGCAACTGGGCCACCGACATCCAGGCCGGCTCGCAGTTCGGCTATTCGCTGCTGTGGGTCGTCGCGTTCTCGAGTCTCGCCGCGATCTTCCTGCAGATGCTGGCCGCGCGGCTCGGTCTGGTCGCCGGCAAGGATCTCGCGCAGGCGAGCTACGACCGCTACGGCCGCGTCGGCCGCCTCGTGCAGTGGCTGACCGCCGAGGTGTCGATCATCGCGTGCGACATCGCCGAAGTGCTCGGCTGCGCGCTCGCGTTCAAGCTGCTGCTCGGCGTGCCGCTCGCGTGGGGGATCGTGCTGACCGCGCTCGACACGATGATCGTCCTCGGGCTGCAGGGCAAGGGCGTGCGCCAGATCGAGGCGATCGTGCTCGGGCTCATCTCGACGATGGCGTTCTGCTTCGTCGCGCAGGTCGCCATCACGCCGCCCGACTGGCATGCGGTCGCGAAGGGGCTGGTGCCGGGCAACCCCGGCCACGACAGCAAGGACGCGATCGTGCTCGCGCTCGGCATCGTCGGCGCGACGATCATGCCGCACAACCTCTATCTGCATTCGTCGGTCGTGCAGACGCGCCACGTGGTCGGCGGCGCGCGCGGGCTGATCCGCGACACGCTCGCGCTGGTGCGCATCGACACCTGCGTGTCGCTGTTCGTCGCGATGCTCGTCAACGCGGCGATCCTGATCGTCGCGGGCGCGGCGTTCCATGCGACCGGCCAGCACAACGTGACCGACATCGAGCAGGCCTACCGGCTGATCACGCCGATCGCGGGCGGTGCCGCCGCGCTGCTGTTCGGCATCGCGCTGCTGGCGTCCGGGCAAAGCTCGACGCTCACCGGCACGATCGCCGGCCAGGTCATCATGGACGGCTTCCTGCACACGAAGATCCCGTGCTACCAGCGGCGTCTGATCACCCGCGGGCTCGCGCTGGTGCCCGCGTTGATCGGCGTGCTGTGGCTCGGCGACGGGTCGGTCGGGCAGCTGCTCGTATGGAGCCAGGTCGTGCTGAGCTTCCAGTTGCCGTTCGCGATGTGGCCGCTGATCCGCTCGGTCAGCGATCGCGGCACGATGGGCGAGCATGCGATCGGCCGCGGGATGCAGGCGCTCGCGTGGGCGCTGTTCGCCGTCATCGGCGGCACGAATCTGCTGCTGATCACCGGCGTCGCAAGCTGATACAGCCTGTCACAGGCTGAAACGGCCGCGCTGTGTGCATGCGTTAAACTGCGGCCTTTCGCTAGCCGTTCGACGTCCATCATGTGGAGTGAAATCAGCAACATCGGCGACGCCGCGCTGACCCTGCCGGTCGCGCTGACCTGCGCTATCTGGCTCGCACTGTCCGACTGGCGGCTCGCGGTGCGCTGGGTCGCGCTGCTCGCGGCCGGCATGAGCGTGGTCGGCGCGACCAAGATCCTCTATGCGGGGTGCGGCATCGAGATCCCGCAGTTCGATTTTCGTGTGATCAGCGGCCATACGATGCTGTCGACCTCGGTGTGGACGGTCGCGCTGTCGACGTTGTGGCAAGGGTTTCGCGCCGGCAAGGCGCCCGGCGTCGCGGCCGGGCTGGCCGTCGGCGCGGTGACGGCGATCGCGCGCGTGCTCGATCATTCGCATACCGTTCCGGAAGTCGTCGCCGGCTGGCTGCTCGGCGCGGCAGTCGCGCTGGCCTTTCTGCGCGCATACGGCGACGCGCAACCGCGCGCGTTCTCGCCGCGCATCGCGGCCGTCAGCCTGCTGCTCGTGTCCGGCATCGCGTACGGACACCGCGCGCCGTTTCAGCAGATGATCGACACCCATTCCCCGCAGTTCTGCGCTTTCGTGCGCGGCGCCGGCAACGGCGCCTGACGTGCGCGGCCGGCGCGGCGCGTCGGTCGCCGATGCCGCCGCGCGCGTGGCGCGGTCGCGCTGCAACGCCTGCTTCCTCCTCGCCTTGCCATTTCGTCGTCGACGGCCCGCGTGCGTGCGCCAGCGCCGTGCGCGGCGACCTGTCGCGCGCGCCGGCCAGGGGCGCGGCGCTCATCAATCCCGTCGATGACCGGGTATTACGAATATTCATTTCATCGATCGGCGGCGATCGCGTACGCTGGCGTTCGATCGAGCGGTGCCGGCAGCGACGGGCGGGCGCGTCGCTGCCGGCGGCGATGAAGCTGCATCGGCAGGCGATCGCGTGTGGCATCAGCTTCACGCCGGGCCGCCGCTCCCGGCCGCGCACGGCTTCGAGCGCCGCGTGCGCGTGAAATTCTGGCGTCTCCGGCGCGGCCGGTTGTGCCGGACAGTCGGGCCGACGCCGCCACGCGGGCTCGCTATACTCGCACACCGCGCGAGCGCCGACAGGCGCGCGGCAGCCGCCGTCGCGGCCCATCACGATAGGAGCAGGTTCCATGACAGTCGTTTCTTCACGCCTCGCCGGCAAGCGTGCCTTCATCACGGGCGCCGCGGGCGGGCTCGGCCGCGCGATCGCGCGCCGGATGGTCGAGCAGGGCGCGCGCGTATTCCTGACCGACATCGCCGACGCCACGGCGCTCGATGCGTTCGCGGCCGAGCTGAACGCCGCGCACGCGGCGCCGGTCGCGTTCGCCGCGACGCAGGACGTGCGCGACGAGGCGCGCTGGCAGGCGCTGCTCGCGCAGGCCGACGAGGCGCTGGGCGGCCTGTCGGTGCTGGTCAACAACGCGGGCGTCGGGTCGATCGGCGCGCCGACGCAGATCGCGCTCGACGAGTGGCGGCGCGTGATGGCGATCAACGTCGAGAGCATCGTGCTCGGCTGCAAGCACGCGCTGCCGTACCTCGGTGCGAGCGGCGCGGCGTCGATCATCAACATCTCGTCGGTGGCCGCGTTCAAGGTCGAGCCGGACTTCACCGCGTACAACGCGTCGAAGGCCGCGGTCGCGTCGCTGACGAAGTCGGTCGCGATCGATTGCGCGCGCCGCGAACTCGACGTGCGCTGCAACTCGATTCACCCGGCGTTCATTCGCACGGGCATCGTCGAGCCGCTGTTCCAGTCGCTCGGCGAGCGCGACGCGACGCGCAAGCTCGCACGCGGCATCCCGCTGCGCCGCCTCGGCGAGCCGGACGACGTCGCGCATGCGGCCGTCTATCTGGCGTCCGACGAGAGCCGCTTCATGACGGCCGCCGAGCTCGTGCTCGACGGCGGCATGTGCGCGGTGTGACGCGCACCGACCAACCATTACCGGAGGAGAACCTCGTGTCGACACTCGTGAACCGTCAGCTGCTGTTGAAGACGCGCCCCGAAGCGCGCGTCGGCCGCGAACATTTTTCGCTGGTCGAAACACCCGTCGCCGCGCTCGCCGACGGCGAAGTGCTGGTGCGCGTGCTGTATCTGTCGATGGACCCGACCAACCGCGTGTGGATGAGCGACGTGCCGCAATACCTGCCGCCGGTCGCGATCGGCGAGGTGATGCGCGCGCTCGGCATCGGCCGCGTGGTCGCGTCGCGCCATGCGGATTTCGCGGAAGGCGATCTGGTGCAGGGGCTCGTCGGCTGGCAGGACTATGCGCGCGTGCCGGCCGATCAGGCCGCGCAGCTCGTCAAGCTGCCCGCGCAGTCGGGCCTGCCGTTGCCGACGCTGCTCGGCGCGTGCGGGATGAGCGGCCTGACCGCGTACTACGGGCTGACCGAGATCGCGCCCGTGCAGCCGGGCGAAACGCTGGTGGTGTCGGCGGCGGCCGGATCGGTCGGCTCGATCGCCGGCCAGATCGGCAAGATCCACGGCGCGCGCGTCGTCGGCATTGCGGGCGGCGCGGACAAATGTCGCTACCTGACCGACACGCTCGGGTTCGACGCTGCCGTCGACTACAAGGCCGACGACTTCCGCGAGCAGTTGAAGGCCGCCACGCCGGACGGCGTGCACGTGAACTTCGAGAACGTCGGCGGCGACGTGATGCGCGCGGTGTTGTCGCGGATGGTGATCGGCGGCCGCGTCGCGCTGTGCGGCGTGATCTCGACCTACAACAGCGGGCGCGCGGCCGACGACGTCGGCGTGCTGATCTCCAAGCGGCTGACGATGCGCGGCTTCCTGATCCTCGACTACCGCAAGAGCCGCGAAGCGGTGCAGACGCTCGCCGGATGGCTGCGCGACGGCCGGCTCAAGGCCGAGGAAACCGTCGCCGACGGGCTCGAAAACGCGCCCGACGTATTGAACCGGCTGTTCGACGGCGACCATCGCGGCAAGCTCGTGCTGCGCGTCGATCCGCAGGCGTGACGCGCAGCGTGCGTGCGTAACGGCGTCGTGTCAGCCGTTGCGCGGAACTTCGCTGCGGCTGCTGTGGGTGACGTTGGTGTGTTGGCGAACGAGGCGGCGTGACGTGCGCGTCACGCCGTTTTTTTTCGACTTCGAGCGGGAAAGCGGGGGAGCCGGACGATCACGCACGTACGCCCGATGTTATCGCTGGTACTGCCGCTGCGCGCGTCCACCGGTAGTGCAGCCGGGCGCATCGCATCGGCCAGTAGGGCCGCGTGGTGCGACGACGGCTGCCGGCTCGCGACCTCACGACGACCGGCGCGGCGCCCCCCACGATCGCCCCTCTTCGCCCGCGACCGGCGCACCCCGCGTCATTCCCCCTGTTCGGCGCGTGCGTAGATGTCCCAGCTGGCCATGAACAGCGCGGCGACCAGCGGCCCGATCACGAAGCCGTTGATGCCGAACAGCGCCATCCCGCCGAGCGTCGAGATCAGCACGACCCAGTCGGGCATCTTCGTGTCCTTGCCGACGAGGATCGGGCGCAGCAGGTTGTCGACGAGGCCGATCACGCCGACGCAGAACCCGACCAGGATCACGCATTTCCACACCGCGCCGGTCGCGAGGAAATAAAGCGCGGCCGGCACCCACACGAGGCTCGCGCCGATCGCCGGCAGCAGCGACAGGAACGCCATCAGCGCGCCCCACAGCACGACGCCCTCGATCCCGAGGATCCAGAAGATCAGCCCGCCGAGCGCGCCCTGCACCAGCGCGACCGCGATGTTGCCCTTCACGGTCGCGCGCACGACCGTGGTGAACTTCGCGAGCAGCAGGTTCTTGTGCTCCTCGTCGAGCGGCAGCGCGCGCCGCACGCGGCGGCCGATTTCACCGCCGTCGCGCAGCAGGAAGAACACCATGTACAGCATCACGCCGAAGCTGACGACGAACTGGAACGTGTTCTGGCCGATGCTGAGCGCCTGCGTCGCCGCGAACTGGCTGATCTGCGCGGCGCCGTCGGTCAGCTTCTTCTGGATGCCGGGGACGTTGGTGAGCCCGTATTTCTGCAACAGGTGCTGGATCGACGTCGGCAGCGCCTGAATGATGTCGTGCACGTACTTCGAATAGTTCGGCGGCGCGTCCTTCAGCTCCTGGTACACGTACGCGATTTCCTGCACGAGCGTCCCGGCGACGAACACGAGCGGCAGGATCACGATCAGGATGATCAGCGACAACGTGAGCAGCGCGGCGAGGTTGCGCCGCTTGCCGAAGCGCGCGGCGAGCCAGCGCTGCACCGGCTGGAACAGGATCGCGAGAATGGTGCCCCAGAACACCGCGCCGGAGAACGGCGCGAGGATCCAGCAGAGTCCGACGGTGACCGCGAACAGCAGGAAGTAGAAGAATTTTTGGTGATCGTGTCCGCTGTCCATGGATGGTTCGCGCAGATTGATGCCTGGTTTGATTGAATCTCGTTGCCTCGGGCGCGATCGGCTCGCGAACGTCACGGTTCACGGCGACGCGCACCGCACGGCGGCCCGGATCGCAGTATGCCCGCAAAGGGGGCCGCGTCATAGCCGCTGCGCGGCGCGCACACGAAAACGCCGCGGCACGGGCCGCGGCGTTGCTGGGCAGCGGGCGCGGCGGCGCCGCGCCGGAGCGTCAGATGTGGAGCCTGGTGATCTTGGTGCCGTTCACCGACAGGTCGCCCATCAGGCCGGCGTTCGTCAGTACCAGCACCTCGACCGGGGCGGTGGCCGTATTGGTGTCGACCGCGCCGTTCGCACCGACCTTCACGACCGCAACCGACGCATCGGCGCCGGCCGACCAGCCTTCCGACTTGCGGAACGTGTCGAGGGCATCCTGCGTCATGAACAGGAACACGATCGCCTTCGACTGCGCGCCGGCCTGCAGCCCGACCGACAGCGACGACGTGTTGTAGTAGCCGACGGTGCTGCCGCCGACGCGCAGCGCGCCGTTGCCGGACTGGCCGCCGACGATGAAGCCGGCCTGCAGCACGTTCGGGAACACCAGCACGCCGCGCGCCTTCGACACGAGATCGCGGGAGCCGGGCACCGTCGAATAGAGGCGCGACAGCGTCGCGTTCACGCTCGCGTCGATCGACTCGCGTTTCGACGCGCTGGCCGAGGCGTTGTCGGGTCGGTCGGGGGTGGTCGTGCAACCGGCAAGGGCGAGGCTGCCGAGCATCACGGCGGCGGCGGCTTTCAGTGCGAGGGACTTCTGCATGGCGATTCTCCTTCGTTGTCGGGTTGAGGACGAGCGGGACGAGCAGCCCGGTTCAGCGGCGGGCAAGGAGCAGGCCTACGACGAATGCGAGGCCGCCGACGACGCCGGCCGTCTGCCACGGGTTGTCGTGGACGACCTGCGCCATGCGTTCGGCCGATTCGCGCAACCGGACGGCTGCGTTGCCCGACGCGTAGTCGAGCCTGCTGCGCGCTTCGTCGAGCCGCGCCTGGACGCGCTTGCGCAGCGCCGCGATATCGCCGTCGCCGTCGTTCTTCAGCAGATCTTCGAGTTCGTCGACGAGGCTGCGCAGGTCGTCGGTGACGTCCTCGTGCAGGTCGCGAGCAGCCGAACGGGTGCTGCGTCCGACGCGCCGGCCGGTGCGTCGGAGCTCGGACAGCCCGCGGTCGAGCTTGTGTTCGATCGAGTCGGTGAGCGCCATGGTGTTTATCCTCCTTCGATTTGATTTACACGCCACTTTGAAGATAAAACGAAACCCAGCATCCGATGAGATTCATATCGTTCGATTGAGTTTCGATACAAACTTTCAATTCGTCGGCGAGCTTCCCTGAGCGCCTTGCGCCACGCGGGCGGGACGGCGGTTAAAAAATGTCGCGATCGGTCGCGGCGGCGTAGCGGACGTCAGCGATGAAGCGATCGTCCGGTAAATATGGCCCGCCGCGATGGACCCGGTAAATAGTGCCGTTGCACGCATGGTGCTGATGCAATTGCACTAATCGACGCTGATGCGTGCAGCAGGTTGCGTGCCTGCTGTTGGGGTGGTCCCGCTATGCCACGGCCCGTGGCGCGTAACGCGTGGTCGCGCGCTGCCGTTCGTTGTGCAGGCGTGCGTAACGCGTCGCTCGTTGCGTGCCGGTTTTGTAATCCGGGCAAGGCCGGCGATGCAACGGCAGAATGCGCGCGCGGAGAGCGGGCTGGCCGGTGGGGCGTCGCACGGGCGGCGTGTCGAGTAGTGCGCATCACGTCGATCCGTTTGCCGCAGCAAAATCCGGACGCCAGCCACGCCGGTTGAAGGCAAAATCGCTTGCAGCGTGAGAAATCGCCATTGGAGCCGCGCCGGTCGCCGCGCGCGGCAGCGGCTGCTACGCTTTGCATCCGCCGCGTCATTCCGGCCCGCGCGTTCAATACTGCGTACGGCCGCCACGGGAGAGCACGATGTCCTACATGCTGTTGATAGTCGAACCGACCGACCAGCGTGCCGAACGCACGCTCGAGGAAGGGCAGGCGCTATACGCGCGGATGGTGGAGTTCGCCGGCACGCTGCAAGCGCGCGGCGTGTTGCGCGGCGTCGAGTCGCTCGAGCGTTCCGAGCGCGCGACGCGCGTGCAGGTGCGCGACGGCGACACGCGCCTGATCGACGGCCCGTTCGCCGAGGCGAAGGAAATGATCGGCGGCTTCTTCCTCGTCGACGTCGACACGCGCGACGAAGCGATCGAGATCGCGCGCCAGTGCCCGGCCGCCCAATGGTGCACGGTCGAGGTACGCGCGGTAGGCCCGTGCTTCCTGTGACGAGCGCCGCGTCGGTATTTACCCTGATTCGGCGTGCAACACGTCGATCCGTCCGCGTGCGGCGCGTCGTAGGGTCAAGGCGCCGATGAGCGGCTGCCTTTTCCACCGATGACAAGGAGCGAGCGATGCGATTCATGATCATGATCCGGGCGACCGCCGTGAGCGAGTCCGACGCGTTGCCGGACGACCGGCTGGTCGAGGCGATGACGGTCTATCACGAGGAACTGGCGAAGGCCGGCGTGCTGCTCGATGCGAACGGCCTGCGGCCGAGCGCGAGCGGCTGGCGTGTGCGGTACAGCGGCGGCAAGGGCACGGTGGTCGACGGCCCGTTCGCGGAAACGAAGGAACTGATCGCCGGCTACACGCTGATCCAGGTGCGTTCGCGCGACGAAGCGCTCGAGTGGACGCGGCGGTTTCCGGCGCCGTTCGGTGCGGAAATGGACTGCGAGATCGAGGTGCGTCCGCTGTTCGAACTCGACGACCTGACGCCGAGCGACGCGGTCGAACGGTTCCGCGAGCTGAACGTCGGGCACGGCCGCGGCGTTTGATTCCACGTCGTCGGGTGATCGCCATGGACGACATGACCTTCATCGCTTTGCCGGCGGCGCGGGGCGAACGCGTGGCGGCGTTCGATGGTGCGTTCGGTTGCGTGTCGGGCGCTGGGGGCTTGGGGGCTCCGAAGGCAGTGCTGACCATGAGGACTGCGAGGAGCGTGAGGACAGCGCCGCCCGTAAGGACAGTGCCGAGCGCATGGACCGTGAGGACCACGGCGACCACGGCGACCATCGCGGCCACCGCGGCCACCGCGACTACCGCGACTACCGCGACTACCGCGACTACCGCGACTACCGCGGCCACCGCGGCCACCGCGACCACCGCGACCACCGCGACCACCGCGACCACCGCGACCATCGCGACCATCGCGACCATCGCGCCCCGGCCACCCACCCCCGCCCAAGGACTCTCGGCGTGACCCGCGAGGCGACCGATCGTGCGATCGAGGCCGTGTGGCGAATCGAGGCGCCGAAGATCATCGCGCGCGCCGCGCGGGTGGTGCGCGACCTCGGCGTGGCCGAGGAACTCGCCCAGGACACGCTCGTCGCGGCGCTCGAGCACTGGCCGGTCGACGGCGTGCCCGACAATCCGGCCGCGTGGCTGATGACCGCCGTGAAGCGTCGTGCGCTCGACCGCGTGCGCCAGGAGTCGCTGCACGCGGCCAAGCGCGATCAGCTCGGTCACGAAATGGACGCGCTCGAAGCGCACGTCGTGCCGGACATCGCCGATGCGCTCGCCGACGCGCGCGCGGACGACATTGGCGACGACCTGCTGCGACTGATCTTCACGTCGTGCCATCCGGTGCTGTCGGCCGATGCGCGCGTCGCGCTGACCTTGCGGCTGCTCGGCGGGCTGACCACCGGCGAGATCGCGCGCGCGTTCCTGTCGCCGGAGCCGACGATCGCGCAGCGCATCGTGCGTGCGAAGCGCACGCTCGCGGCGGCGCGCGTGCCGTTCGAGGTGCCGGCCGCCGAGGCGCGGCCCGCGCGGCTCGCGTCGGTGCTCGAAGTGCTCTATCTGATCTTCAACGAAGGCCATGCGGCGACCGCCGGCGACGACTGGACGCGCCCCGCGCTGTGCGACGAGGCGTTGCGTCTCGGCCGCGTGCTGGCCGGGCTGATGCCCGATGAAAGCGAGGTGCTCGGGCTGCTCGCGCTGATGGAACTGCAGGCGTCGCGCATGCACGCACGCACCGATGCCGACGGGCGGCCCGTGCTGCTGCTCGACCAGGACCGCAGCCGCTGGGATCCGCTGCTGATCCGCCGCGGCCTGGCGGCGCTCGAGCGGGCGACGAAGCTCGGCGGTGTGCGCGGGCCGTATGCGCTGCAGGCCGCGTTGGCGGCCTGCCATGCGCGTGCGCACACCGCAGCGGACACCGACTGGGCGCAGATCGTCGCGCTGTACGACGCACTCGCCGAAGTCGCGCCTTCGCCGGTCGTCGCGCTCAATCGCGCGGTAGCGGTCGGGATGGCGTTCGGACCGGCCGCCGCACTGGAGCTCGTCGATGCGCTGCGCGACGACCCGGCGCTCGCACGCTATCACTGGCTGCCGAGCGTACGCGGCGACCTGCTCGCGAAGCTCGGCCGCGCCGACGAGGCGAAGGTCGAATTCCGGCGCGCCGCTGAGTTGACGCGCAATGCGCGTGAAAGGGAATTGCTGCTCGGACGCGCGGCGGATGCATGACTTGCGGTTGCCCCATGTCGTGCACGCGACGCCACCGCGCATCGCCGCGCCCCGCGAGCAACAGCGCGTGACAGGCGAAGCGGCGCGCGACATTCAGACGTTCCATCCGGGCATTCGTACGCAACGTCAACTGCGCTATGCCGCCGCTCGCGCCGTGCGATCCCGTCGGCGTCGCGGCGAAGCGGGCTGCAAGCATGGCGCTGTCGAAGCGCTTGCGCGCGCAACGGCATGGTGCCGCGCGCAGGCCGACGCATGACGCATATGTATATGTATTAGCTGCCGGTGACGTTCCGATCGACGCCGCGATGCGTGCGACGGGACCAGCATCGTGTCGGCCGCTGAACCATATGCTCTCGCGGCATCGCGACGTTGTGCCGAAGACTGCATTGCGTGGACCCGGCGCGAAGTGATGCCGGCTGCCGTGCGATCCGCGCGCGCATGGCTTCAACCATCTGGCTGCCGACACGCATGTCACTCATGCCCGATACGCGCATGAGCCGTGTGTTCCGCGTCCGTCCCATTCGGCATGAAGCCCCACCCGGTTGCCGGCCCGCCACCGCAATCCGGCCGCTCAATTTGCACACCAGGAAACAACATGCATTGCGCGTCAACCCCGCTTTTCACGACTCGCAGAGAAACAATAAAAAGATTGTGCGCAAAGATAATTCCATTTCGGCCAATTTGAATGATTTACCGATCCGTGAATATCTTGTTACGAATTTCTCCCTGAATTACCGATTTTGGCCGCCACGTGCCGAGTTTGTTACCGCGTCAGGGTCGGAGCACCCGCTGCGCCATACCGGGCGGACCTGCCGTATCGCCCGCACAGCCCCGCCGGACGGGGCTTCCCAGCACGCTGCATAAGGATCGATCAAAAAAATTCAAGCATAAATGGTTTGCGCATCCTTGGCAGGTTGTTTCAGTACGTAACATTAAGTCATTGTCATATTGAGATAAACCCTGAGGATGGTATGCTTCGTGCACAAAAATTCCCACATTGGAGTGAGACCGTGATTTGTGCGCCATTGCCGGGAATGGCGGCACCGTTGAAGGGCGGTGCCGCGCCGGCATGCACAACATTCGGATAAACATAATGTGCAACCGGGCCGCCGCGTCACGCGATGCGTGACGCGGCGGCGACAATCGCAGCCCCGGCCTGGCTGCGTGGAGAGATCTACTATGTTCTTCGATGAGCTTACCGATGAAGAGTGGTTTCGTCTTTCGACGCTGATTGCCGATGAACCGATCCGGCTGAACCGCCGAGGCCGCCCGCGTGCCGAACCGCGCGTCGTTGCCAACGCGGTCCTGTGGATCCTGACGACGGGCGAGGCATGGTCCAAACTTCCCGGGCGCTATCCGTCCGGGCCGACGTGCCGTCGCCGCTATGAGGAGTGGCTCGCCAACGGCACGCTGCTTCAGATGATCGACGTGCTGACGCAGTTCAGCGGGCGCACGTTCGCCTACGTGCCGCCGCCGCCCGCGCCCGCCGCGCCGGCATCGCGCGCAGAGCCCGTGCAGGACAACGACCGCCTGCGCGGCGTGTTCTGGCAAAACCCCGAATCGTGGCAACTACCGGTTGCGCGCGCAAACGTTTGGGATGGCGAAGGTGCGATGGCGCTGGCCACGATGTCGAGCGACGCCGCCGTCGAATCGGCGCGTGCGTCCGCATCGCCGTTCACCGTGCCGGGCGCACGCCCGGCCGGGCTGCGTCAGGGCCGGCCGTCCGCCGCGAGCTTCGCGTCGGCCGAGCCGCAAGTCGACGAGTATCGCGGCTATACGATCTACGGCAGCGCGCAGCCGGTGCAGAACCTGATGTATCGCGCGTGGGCCGAGATCACGCAGGACGGCCGTCGCGTCGAGCGCTCGGGCCTGATCGGTCCGCGTTTCACCGATGCGGACGAAGCCGAGCAGTACGCGCTCGACTGGGCGCGCCAGTGGATCGATCGCCACGGCGCGAGCGACGAGCCCGTGCACGCACCGCAAGGCGAAGTGCTGGCCGGCCTGTCCGCGCTCGCGCGGGCGGAGTCGGACATCAAGCGCTTCATCGCCGAGCGTCGCGGCGCCGCGCTGGCCGAAGGCCGCAACGATCCCGTGCAGCCCGATCGCCGCGAGTACGCGTATCGCGTGGGTTGATCGCGGTCCTGACCAAAAAGCGGGCGCCGTGTGTCACACGGCGCCCGCTTTTTTTGTGGTCCTCGAGCGCAACGTTGCCTGCCGGGCGCGCCATTGAAGCGAAGCCGCGCGCCCGGCAGGCGTTGCGTCATTGGCGTCCGTAGGTATCGTCGAAGCGGACGATGTCGTCCTCGCCGAGATACGCGCCCGACTGGACTTCGATCAGTTCGAGCGGCATCTTGCCGGGATTCTCGAGCCGGTGCGACACGCCGAGCGGAATGTAGGTCGATTCGTTTTCGGAGAGCAGGAAGGTTTCGTCGCCGCGCGTGATGCGCGCCGTGCCGCGCACGACGATCCAGTGCTCGGCGCGGTGATGGTGCATCTGCAGCGACAGCCGCGCGCCCGGCTTCACGACGATGCGCTTGACCTGAAAGCGCTCGCCCATGTCGACCGAGTCGTAGTGGCCCCACGGCCGATGAACCTTGCGATGGTCGGTCGCTTCCGCGCCGCGTTCGGCCTTGATGCGGCCGACGATCTTCTTCACGTCCTGCACGCGCGATTTGTCCGCGACGAGCACCGCGTCGGGCGTCTCGACGACGACCAGATTCTGCGTGCCGACACAGGCGACCAAGCGGCTCTCCGCATGCGCGAACGTCGAGTCGGCGTTCTCGAACAGCACGTGGCCGCGGCCGACGTTGCCGGCGTCGTCCTTCGGCAGGATCTGCCAGATCGCGTCCCACGAGCCGACGTCCGACCAGCCCGCGTCGAGCGGCACGACCACGCTCTCGCACAGCTGCGGCTGGCTCGCGAGCGGCTCCATCACCGCGTAGTCGATCGAGTTCGACGGCGACGCGGCGAACGCGTCGCGATCGACGCGGAAGAAGTCGCCGTCCTGCTTGCCGTTCGCAACCGCCTGTTCGCAGGCCGCATGGATCTCGGGCTCGAGCCGGCGGATCGCGTCGAGCCACACCGACGCGCGCACGATGAAGATCCCGCTGTTCCACCAGTATTCGCCCGATTCGACGTACTGCCGCGCGAGTTCGAGATGCGGCTTCTCGACGAAGCGGTCGAGGCGGCGCACGTCCAGCCCGCCGGTGGCCGCATCGCCGAGCGGCGCGCCGACGCGGATGTAGCCGTAGCCCGTCTCCGCGCGCGCCGGCACGATCCCCATCGTCGCGATCTTGCCTTGCGCCGCGCAATGCACGCCGGCCGCGACGGCCGCATGAAAGCGCGCGCGATCCGCGACGGCGTGGTCGGCGGGCATCACCGTCATCACCGCATCGCCGCCGTCGGCGACGATGCGCAGCGCGGCGAGCGTCAGCGCCGGCGCCGTATCGCGGCCGAGCGGCTCGAGCATGATCGACGCGCGCTTGCCGGTCACGCGCAATTGCTCGGCGGTCGTGAAGCGATGATCCTCGCCGCACACGATCAGCACGTCGTCGTTGACCGGATGCGACGCGGCCAGACCGTCGAGGCGCAGCGCGGTGGATTGCAGCAGCGAATGATCGCCGAGCAGGCCGATCAGCTGCTTCGGATAGTGCTCGCGCGACATCGGCCACAGGCGCGTGCCGGAACCGCCGGCGAGAATCACCGGCTGCACCGCGACGCGCAGTGCGGCGTCGGTTGCGGCGGAACTGGGGGGCGTATCGGCTGCCACTGCTGCCACGGCCGGAGCATTCATGATGACACTCTCCTCGATTAGAGTCAGTGCCCGTTTGTAGCATGAAGTAAATCGACAATAAAACCGGCGGCACTCTGTAATATTCAGCGCAGACGCTTCCGGGAAATTTTTACAGCTACTCGTCAGACGTAAATAAAAAAATAAAAAAATATTTCGCCGATGCGGCCAGCAGCCGCTTCCCGTAAAGCTCCGGGCCGATCCGTAAAGTTCCATGAAATTCCCCTCGGCAGCGCCGATTCGGGAAAAGCTGCCGAATTAATTCGCGAATTGCGCGGCAAGAATTTCCGATTATTTTTCGAAATACTTGTGCGCTTGAGAGTGGATTTTCTTGCCGCTTCAATAGCGTCATGCAACGTTTGAATCGAAAGTGCGGCACGGGTCGTACGAGGAGTGGTTCGGCAAACGCCTGTTCAAAGAGGAAGCTGACATGTTGAGCGTGCTGGCGAGAGTCATCGATATCGCGATGGTCGTGGCAGGAGCGCTGCTCGCCGCCGCGTTGCACGGCGGCAGCATCTGGCTCAACGACCTGCAACGCACGACGGTCCTGTTCGACTGCCTGCTCGTCGTCGTGTTCTTTCCCGCCGCGGGCATCTATCAGTCGTGGCGCGGCAAGCGTCTGGTCGGGCTGATGGTGCGCGTCGCGTTCGCGTGGCTCGTGGTCGAGCTCGCGGGCATCCTGATGAGCTTCAGCTTTCACCAGTCGGGCGAGCTGTCGCGACTGTGGCTCGGCTACTGGGCGCTCGTGACGACCGCGCTGCTCGCCGGCTCGAAGGCCTGCGTGCACGTCGTGCTGCGGCAACTGCGGCGCGGCGGCTACAACCTGAAGGCGGTCGCGATCGTCGGCGGCACGCCGGCCGCGCGGCGGCTGATCGCGCAGATGCGTGCGCGGCCCGAAGCCGGCTTCAACCCGGTGTGCGTGTACGACGAAAGCGGCGCGCCCGGCGAAGTCGCGCTCGACGACGTGCGCATCGAGCGGCAGTTCGAATCGCTCGTGTGGCTCGTGCGCAGCCGCGCGCTCAGCGAGCTGTGGCTCGCGCTGCCGATCACCGAGGAGCGCCGGATTCATCAGATCGTGACCGTGTTTCGCCACGACTTCGTGAACATCCGCTTCATCCCGGACGTGCGCACGCTGTCGTTCTTCAACCAGGAAGTGGTCGAGCTGCTCGGCGTGCCGGCGATCAACCTCGCGGCGTCGCCGATCACCGACGTGCGGATCCTGCCGAAGTTCGTGTTCGACCGGCTGTTCGCGCTGGCAGCGCTGACGATGCTCGCGCCGCTGATGCTGGCGATCGCCTGCCTGATCAAGCTGACGTCGCGCGGGCCGGTGTTCTTCCGCCAGAAGCGCAAGGGCATCGACGGGCACGAGTTCGAGATCTACAAGTTCCGCTCGATGAAGGTGCATCAGGAGACGGCGGGCCAGGTCACGCAGGCGACCAAGAACGACTCGCGCGTGACGCCGGTCGGTCGCTTCCTGCGCCGCACGAGCCTCGACGAGTTGCCGCAGTTCATCAACGTGCTGAAGGGCGAGATGTCGGTCGTCGGCCCGCGGCCGCACGCGCTCGCGCACGACGACATCTACAAGGATCTGGTGAAGGGCTACATGTTCCGCTACCGGATCAAGCCGGGCATCACCGGCTGGGCGCAGATCAACGGCTATCGCGGCGAGACCGACCAGATCGAGAAGATGATGGGCCGCGTGAAGCTCGATCTGTACTACATGCAGAACTGGTCGTTCTGGCTCGACATCAAGATCGTCGTGCTGACGCTCTGGAAAGGCTTCACGGGCAGCAACGCTTACTGACGCCGGGTCCCGCGCAACACCCGGTTCCACGCATTTCGAACCATTGGTCAAGAGGTCCGACACATCATGAATCTGACTATCATCGGCAGCGGTTACGTAGGTCTTGTCACCGGCGCCTGTCTCGCCGACATCGGGCACGACGTGTTCTGCCTCGACGTCGATCAGGCGAAGATCGACATCCTGAACGCCGGCGGCGTGCCGATCCACGAGCCGGGCCTCAAGGAAGTGATCGCGCGCAACCGCTCGGCCGGCCGCCTGCGCTTCTCGACCGACATCGAAGCCGCGGTCGCGCACGGCGACGTGCAGTTCATCGCGGTCGGCACGCCGCCCGACGAGGACGGCTCGGCCGACCTGCAGTACGTGCTCGCGGCGGCGCGCAACATCGGCCGCTACATGAAGGGCTTCAAGGTGATCGTCGACAAGTCGACGGTGCCGGTCGGCACCGCCGAGCGCGTGCGCGCGGCCGTCGCCGACGAGCTCGCGAAGCGCGGCGAGGACGGCCAGATGTTCTCGGTCGTGTCGAACCCGGAATTCCTGAAGGAAGGCGCGGCCGTGGACGACTTCACGCGACCCGACCGCATCGTGATCGGCTGCGACGACGACGTGCCGGGCGAGCGCGCGCGCGAGCTGATGAAGAAGCTCTACGCGCCGTTCAACCGCAATCACGAACGCACGCTGTACATGGACGTGCGCTCGGCCGAGTTCACGAAATACGCGGCGAACGCGATGCTCGCGACGCGCATCTCGTTCATGAACGAGCTCGCCAACCTGGCCGACCGCTTCGGCGCCGACATCGAAGCCGTGCGCCGCGGGATCGGCTCCGATCCGCGCATCGGCTATCACTTCCTGTATGCGGGCTGCGGCTACGGCGGCTCGTGCTTCCCGAAGGACGTCGAGGCGCTGATCCGCACGGCCGACGAGCACGGCCAGTCGCTGCAGATCCTGAAGGCCGTGTCGTCGGTGAACGCGACGCAAAAGCGCGTGCTCGCGGAGAAGATCGTCGCGCGCTTCGGCGAGGATCTCAGCGGCCGCACGTTCGCGCTCTGGGGCCTCGCATTCAAGCCGAACACCGACGACATGCGCGAGGCGCCGAGCCGCGAGCTGATCGCCGAGCTGCTGTCGCGCGGCGCGCGCATCGCGGCGTACGACCCGGTCGCGCAGCAGGAGGCGCGCCGCGTGCTGGCGCTCGATCTCGCGGATCACCCGAGCTGGCTCGAGCGCCTGACGTTCGTCGACGACGAGGCGCAGGCCGCGCGCGACGCCGATGCGCTCGTGATCGTCACCGAATGGAAGGCGTTCAAGAGCCCCGATTTCGTCACGCTCGGCCGGCTGTGGAAGTCGCCGGTGATCTTCGACGGCCGCAACCTGTACGAGCCGGAGACGATGAGCGAGCAGGGCATCGAATACCACCCGATCGGCCGCCCCGGTTCGCGTCAGGCCGTGGCCGCGCGTGCGCCGGCCGCCGCGCGCGCGAGCGCGTAACGCGCGCGCCGCTACCCGTCACCCGAAGCGACACGCCATGTTCCGGAACATCCTGATCGTCTGTCACGCGAACGTCTGCCGCAGCCCGGCGGCCGAGATGCTGTTCAAGTCGCATGCCGCGTCGCGCGGCGGCCCGCGCCCGACGTTCCATTCCGCGGGCGTGCGTGCGAACGACGGCGACGGCATCGATCCGGTGATGCGGCGCCTGCTCGCCGAGCGCGGCGTCGATGCCACGACGCATCGTTCGCGGCGGCTGTCGCGCCGGATCGTGCGCGACGCCGACCTGATTCTCGTCAGCGAGCGCGGGCAGATCGCGGCCGTCGAGGCCGTCGATCCGTTCGCGCGCGGCAAGGTCCACTTGCTGGGCAAGTGGGAGGACGCCGAGATCGCCGATCCGCATGGCGGCCCCGAGGCCGACTATCGCGAGAGCTACTCATTGATCGAACGTCTGGTTCAAGGATGGCTGCAAAAACTATGCTGAAACGTCCCATGCGCCCGCTGGCGCTCGCCGTCGCGCTGACGACCTTCCTGTCGGCCTGCGCGAGCGCGCCCGGCAACTATCTCGACTCGTCGAACCTGAAGGACGACGGCCGGCAAGGCCAGCCCGAGACCTATCCGGTTCATTACATCGACGCCAAGCTGGTGATGGATCAGTTGCAGAAGCAGCAGGTCGAGCATCCGCTGCCGCCGGGCCGTTACACCGATCCGTCGCAGTACGTGTATCGCGTCGGCCCGCAGGACATCCTCGGCGTCACGGTGTGGGATCACCCGGAGCTGACGACGCCGCAGGGCCAGTCGTTCTCGAGCGGCGGCAACACCACGCAGTCGGTCGCCGGGGCGTTGCAGCAGCCGTATACGTCGGCGCTGCCGGGCCAGGCCGACCCGTACGGCCAGACCGTCGCCGCGGACGGCACGATCTTCTTCCCGTTCGTCGGCCGGATTCGCGTGGCGGGCAAGACGGTCGCGCAGATCCGCGAGCAGATGGCGTCGAGCCTCGCGCGCTACGTGAAGAATCCGCAGCTCGACGTGCGCGTGCTGTCGTTCCGCAGCCAGAAGGTGCAGGTCACCGGCGAGGTGAAGCAGCCGGGGCCGCTCGCGGTGAGCGACGTGCCGCTCACGCTCGTCGACGCGATCTCGCGCTCGGGCGGCTCGACCGCCGAGGCCGACCTGCAGCGCGTGCGCCTCACGCGCGACGGCAAGCTCTACACGCTCGACGCGAACGGCGTGCTCGATCGCGGCGAAGTGAAGCAGAACGTGATGCTGCAACCGGGCGACATCATCAACGTGCCGGACCGCAGCGACAGCCGCGTGTTCATCATGGGCGAGGTGAAGACGCCGGTCACGGTGCCGATGCTCAAGGGTCGCCTGACCATCGCCGACGCGCTGACGGCCGGCGGCGGCATCCTCGACACCGACGCGAACCCGCGCAAGATCTACGTGATGCGCGGCATGCGCGACAACCCGACGAAGCCGGAAGTGTTCCGTCTCGACATGACGCAGCCGGATGCGCTGATGCTGTCGAGCCGCTTCCCGCTGCAGCCGCTCGACGTCGTGTACGTCAGCACGGCCAGCTCGGTGCAGTTCAACCGTGTGCTGCAGCAGGTGCTGCCGACGATCCAGACGATCTTCTACATGCGGCAAATCACGCGCTGATAGCCCGCCGGGGCGGCGTCTGCCCCCCGGCACCACTGAAGCGGGAACGAATGGTGAACACGCAAGCGAAACACTCCCACGCGGACCTGACCGCGAAAACCGACGAAGAGGACGTCGTCCTCGGCCAGTTGCTCCAGGTCATCATGGACGACATCTGGCTGCTGCTCGGCATCGCCGTGACGGTCGTCGCGCTCGCCGGCCTCTACTGCTACGTCGCGAAGCCGGTCTATCAGGCCGACGTGCACGTGCGCGTCGAGGGCAACGACAACACGACGCAGGCGCTCACGCAGACGCAGACGGGTGCGATGATCAACAGCGGTCCGCAGCAGGCGCCGACCGATGCCGAGATCGAGATCATCAAGAGCCGCGGCGTGGTGGCGCCGGTGGTCGAGCAGTTCAAGCTGAACTTCTCGGTCGTGCCGAAGACGCTGCCGCTGCTCGGCAGCCTGGCCGCGCGCATCGCGACGCCGGGCCAGCCGTCGCGCGCGTGGTTCGGGCTGCGCTCGTACGCGTGGGGCGGCGAGGTCGCCGACATCGACACCGTGAACGTGGTGCCGGCGCTCGAAGGCAAGAAGATGACGCTGACGGCCGGCCCCGACGGCACCTACACGCTGGTCGACCCGGACGGCCGCCGGCTGCTCGCGGGCCGCGTCGGCGAAACGGAGCAGGGCGGCGGCGTGACGCTGCTGGTGCAGAAGCTCATCGCGCGTCCGGGCACGCAGTTCACTGTGGTGCGCTACAACGATCTCGACGCGATCACCGGCTTCCAGTCGGGCATCCAGGTGTCCGAGCAGGGCAAGCAGACGGGCGTCGTGCAGATCTCGCTTGAAGGCAAGAACCCCGAGCAGACCGCCGCGATCGCGAACGCGCTCGCGCAGTCGTACCTGAACCAGCACGTGATCGCGAAGCAGGCCGAAGCGACCAAGATGCTCGACTTCCTGAAGGGCGAGGAGCCGCGCCTGAAGGCCGATCTCGAGCGCGCGGAAGCCGCGCTCACCGAGTATCAGCGCACCTCCGGCTCGATCAACGCGAGCGACGAGGCGAAGGTCTACCTCGAAGGCAGCGTGCAGTACGAGCAGCAGATCGCCGCGCAGCGGCTGCAGCTCGCCTCGCTCGCGCAGCGCTTCACCGACTCGCATCCGATGGTGATCGCGGCGAAGCAGCAGCTCGCCGAGCTGCAGGCCGAGAAGGACAAGTTCAGCAACCGCTTCCGCAGCCTGCCCGCGACCGAGGTGAAGGCCGTGCAGCTGCAGCGCGACGCGAAGGTCGCCGAAGACATCTACGTGCTGCTGCTCAACCGCGTGCAGGAGCTGTCGGTGCAGAAGGCCGGCACGGGCGGCAACATCCACCTGGTCGATTCGGCGCTGCGCCCGGGCGATCCGGTCAAGCCGAAGAAGGTGCTGATCCTGTCGGCCGCGGTGTTCCTCGGGCTGATCCTCGGCACCGGCATCGTGTTCCTGCGCCGCAACCTGTTCCAGGGGATCGAGGATCCTGACCGCGTCGAGCGCACCTTCAACCTGCCGCTCTACGGGCTGGTGCCGCAAAGCGCCGAGCAGGTGAAGCTCGACGCGATGGCCGAGAAGAGCGGCGCGCGCGCGCGGCCGATCCTCGCGAGCCTGCGCCCGAAGGATCTGAGCGTCGAAAGCATGCGCAGCCTGCGCACCGCGATGCAGTTCGCGATGCTCGACGCGCAGAGCCGCGTGATCGTGCTGACCGGCCCGACGCCGGGCATCGGCAAGAGCTTCCTGACCGTCAACCTCGCGGTGCTGCTCGCGCATTCGGGCAAGCGCGTGCTGCTGATCGACGCGGACATGCGCCGCGGGATGCTCGACCGCTACTTCGGCCTTACCGTGCAGCCGGGCCTGTCCGAGCTGCTGAGCGACCAGTCGCCGCTCGAGGACGCCGTGCGCGAGACGCCGGTGCAGGGCCTGTCGTTCATTTCGGCCGGCACGCGGCCGCCGAACCCGTCGGAGCTGCTGATGTCGACGCGGCTGCCGCAATACCTCGAAGGGCTCGGCAAGCGCTACGACGTCGTGCTGATCGACTCGCCGCCGGTGCTCGCGGTGACCGACGCGACCATCATCGGCCGCATGGCGGGCGCGACCTTCCTGGTGCTGCGCTCCGGCATGCACACCGAAGGCGAGATCGCCGATGCGATCAAGCGGCTGCGCACGGCGGGCGTCGATCTGGAAGGCGGGATCTTCAACGGCGTGGCGCCGAAGGCGCGCGGCTACGGCCGCGGCTACGCGGCCGTCCACGAATACCTGAGCGCATGACCGCATGGCCCGGCCGACTGGAGAACTCCCGATGAAAATTTCCGTGCTCGTTCCGACCTACCGGCGCCCTGCCGACCTCGCGCGCTGCCTGCTCGCGCTGCAGCGGCAGCAGCGGCTGCCCGACGAGGTGATCGTCGTCGCGCGCCCGGAGGACGACGCCACCCACGAGCGCCTCGCCGATCCGGCCGTGGCCGGCACGCTGCCGCTGCGCATCGTGCCGGTCGATGTGCCGGGGCAGGTCGCCGCGCTGAACCAGGGCCTCGATTCGGCGAGCGGCGACATCGTCGCGATCACCGACGACGACGCCGCGCCGCGCGCCGACTGGCTCGCGCGCATCGAAGCCGCGTTCGCGGCCGACCCGCGCGTGGGCGCGGTCGGCGGCCGCGACTGGGTGCACGAGAAGGGCCGCGTGCTCGACGAATCGCGCGAGCGCGTCGGCCAGCTCACGCTGTCCGGCAAGATCGTCGGCAATCACCATCTCGGGGTCGGCGGCGCGCGCGAGGTCGACATGCTGAAGGGCGCCAATATGAGCTATCGCCGCGCGGCGATCGAGCGCCTGCGCTTCGACACGCGCCTGCGCGGCGCCGGCGCACAGGTGCACAACGACATGGCGTTCAGCATGCGCGTGCAGCGCGAAGGCTGGAAGCTCGTCTACGACCCGGCGATCGCCGTCGATCACTTTCCGGCCGAACGCTTCGACGACGACCGGCGCGATGCGGCGTCGCTGAATGCGATCAGCAACGGCGCATACAACCTGCATCTGATCCTGCGCGAGCATCTGCCGCCGCTGCGCCGCGAGCTCGCGTGGTGGTGGTGGACGCTGGTCGGCACGCGCGTCTATCCGGGCCTCGCGCATCTGCTGCTGTCGCTGCATACGGCGCGGCGCGAGCGCGTGCGCGAGCACTGGCGCGCGGTGCGCCGCGGCGCCCGCGAGGCGCGCCGCGCGAACCTTGCCCCCCATCGTGCGGCGATGCCGCCGGTGACGTCTTGAACCGGCCGCGCGCAGCGCGCACGGCCACCCCCGGAGGGCATTCATGACCGCAACGAAAGTTCACGTGCACCTGTTCTACGGCGCCGATCCGCGGACCTACCGCCAAGGCGAGAACATCGGCTGCCTGTACGGCTATCACCACGCGGAGTCCGACGAATTCCGGCTGAGCTATTCGCAGGACCGCCGCGAGAATCGCGTCGCGGGCGTCGCGCGGCGGGCGCTGAAGGCCGCGCTCGGCTTCGACGTCGTGCACGCCTGGCGCAACCGCGGCGCGTTGCTGAACGCCGACGTGATCTGGACGCACACCGAGCAGGAGCACCTCGCGGCCGCGCTGATCCTCAAGCTCGCGGGCGCGCAGGGCAAGCGCCCGCTGCTGCTCGCGCAAAGCGTGTGGCTGTTCGACAAGTGGAGCAGCTTCGGTGCGCCGCGCCGCTGGCTGTACCGCAAGCTGGTCGCGCGCGCCGACGTGCTGACCACGCTCGCGCGCGACAACGCCGAGCTGTGCCGCCGCTATCTCGGGCGCGACGCGACGTTCGTCTATTACGGCCTGAACACGCAGGACTTTCCGCCGATCGAGCCGGTGCAATGGCAGCCGGGCCGGCCGCTGCGGATCGCCGCGATCGGCAACGACCGCGATCGCGACTGGCGCACCTTCCTGGCCGCGTTCGGCGGCGACGCGCGCTACGACGTGCGGCTCGCGACGCGGCGGCGCGTGCCGCGCGAATGGCATGCGCCGAACGTGCAGATCGGCTCCGCGTCGGGGCTCGCGAAGCAGCACGAGCTGTACGCGTGGGCCGACGTGATCGTCGTGCCGCTGCGGCCGAACTTCCATGCGTCGGGCATCACCGTGATGCTCGAGGCGGCGGCGGTCGGCAAGCCGATGATCGTGTCCGACGTGGGCGGGCTGAGCGACTACTTCCCGCACGACACGGCCGCGTACGTGCCGGCGTTCGACGCGCAGGCGATGCGCCAGGCCGCCGATCGCTTCGCCGCCGATCCGTCGGCGGCGCTCGCCTGCGCGCGCGCCGCGGCGGCGTGCCTGCGCGAGCGCAATCTGACCACGCAGGCGTTCGCCGAGCAGCACGTGCGGATCACCCGCGACCTGCTGCGCGGGCGGCGCACGCCCGCGGCGGCGGAGCTGGCGATGCCGCTCGCGGATTCGCAGCCTTCGTCGCGATGAGTACGATCGCCGCCGAACGCGCGCCGTCGCGCAGCCGCAGCTGGTTCGCGGAGCCGAAGCACTGGGCCGGGCAGGCTGCGCTGTGGTCGTTTACCGCCGCGCTGATCGCCGTGCACCAGGGCAAGGTGCTGACGCTCGCGTTCCCGGTGCTCGCCATCGCGGTCGGCGTCTGGCTGTATTTCAAGAGCCCGGCGCGCTACGTCGGCTTCATGTGGTGGGTGTGGTTCCTGAGCCCCGAGGTGCGGCGGCTGGCCGACTGGTCGAAGGGCGCGTTCACGCCGACGAGCCTGATCCAGGTCGCGCCGCTCGCGGTCACGATGATCGCCGGCCTCGGCCTGATCCGGCATTACCGCGTGCTCGCGCAGCGGCGCGGGATTCCGGTGCTGCTGATGCTGTTCGGGCTCGTGTACGCGTATCTGGTCGGCATCGTGTCGAGCGGCGTGATGGCCGCGACCTACGACCTCGCGAACTGGCTGTACCCGATCCTGATCGGCTTTCACATCATGGTGAACGCGCGCAACTATCCCGAGTACCGCGACGTGCTGCTCGCCACCTTCATGTGGGGCATGCTCGTGATGGGCGTGTACGGCGTCGTGCAGTACTTCGTGATGCCGCAGTGGGACGTGCTGTGGATGGTCGGCTCGCAGATGGGCTCGCAGGGCGAGCCGGTGCCGTACGGCGTGCGGGTGTTCAGCACGATGAACTCGTCGGGGCCGTTCGCGTTCGCGATGATGGGCGCGCTCGTGTTCGTGCTGGTCGCGCCGCAGCGGATTCGCTGGGTCGCCGGCGCGGCCGGCTTCGTGTCGTTCGCGCTGTGCCTGGTGCGCTCGACGTGGGGCGGCTGGGTGATCGCGCTCGCGATCCAGCTCGTGCAGTCGAGCAATCGCGTGCGGATGCGCATCCTGATCAGCGGCGTCGTGCTGGTCGGGCTGTGCGTGCCGCTGCTGACCGTCGGGCCGGTGGCCGACCGGCTGGGTCAGCGTCTGGAATCGATCACGAACCTGAAGGACGACCGCAGCTACGACGACCGCAACAAGTTCTACGCGACCTTCGCGCAGACGGCGTTCACCGACGTCGCCGGCGAAGGGATGGGCGCGACCGGCGCTTCGACGAAGCTGTCGAGCGACAGCGGCGAGCTCGGCAAGTACGGCAGCTTCGACAGCGGCGTGATGAACGTGCCGTTCGTGCTCGGCTGGCCCGGCACGCTGCTGTATCTCGCCGGCGTGGTGATGCTGTTCGGCCGCACGTTGCGCGCCGCGTTCAAGCTGCGCAAGGACAAGTTCGTCGGCGCGTGCCTGAGCCTGTGTCTGTCGACGTTCGCGATGCTGGTCTTCACGAACTCGCTGATCGGCACGGGTGGGCTGCTGATGTACACGGCCATTTTTTCCATACTATCCGCGGCGCACTGGCAGAAGGCGCAGCGCCTGCTGGCCGCCGCGCGTTCACGGGGAGGCGACCATTGAGAATCGCGATCGTCACGCATGTCGTGCGTCATAACGACGGGCAGGGCCGCGTCAATTACGAAATCGCGCGCGCCGCGCTGGCCGAGGGCTACGAGGTCACGCTGGTCGCGTCGCACGTCGCGCCCGAGCTGCTGGCCGAACCGCGCGTGCGCTGGGTGCCGGTGAAGGCCGGGCGCTGGTGGCCGTCGAATCTCGTCAAGCAGCAGGTGTTCGCGCTCAAGAGCGCGTGGTGGCTGCGCACGCATCGCGCCGAGTACGACGTGCTGCACGTGAACGGCTTCATCTCGTGGGTCCGCGCGGACGTGAACACCGCGCACTTCGTGCACGGCGGCTGGTTCAAGAGCCCGTACTACCCGTTCGGGCTGACCAAGGGGCTGTGGTCCGCGTACCAGTACGTCTATACGCGCGTGAACACGGCGCTCGAGCGCTGGGCATACCGGCGCTCGCGCGCGATCACGGCCGTGTCGCAGAAGGTGGCCGACGAGATCGCCGGGCTCGGCATCGACAGCCGCAAGATCAGCGTGATCTACAACGGCGTCGACGCCGGCGCGTTCGCGCACGCGCAGGCCGACCGCGCGGCCTTCAAGCTGCCGGACGACGCGTTCCTGCTGCTGTTCGTCGGCGACCTGCGCACGCCGCGCAAGAATCTCGGCACCGTGCTGAAGGCGCTGACGCAGCTGCCGGCGAACGTACATCTGGCGGTGGCCGGCTATCTGCCGGGCAGCCCGTATCCGGACGAGGCGCGCGCGCTCGGCATCGACGCGCGCGTGCATTTCCTCGGGCTGGTGAAGAACATGCCGACGCTGATGCGCTCGGTCGACGCGTACGTGTTCCCGTCGCGCTACGAAGCGATGAGCCTTTCGCTGCTCGAGGCGATGGCGGCCGGGCTGCCGGTCGTCACCGCGCGCACCGCCGGCGGCGCGGAGATCATCACGCGCGACTGCGGGATCGTGCTGGAGGACCCGGACGATCCGGCCGCGCTCGCGCAGGCGATCGGCTCGCTCGCCGCGTCGCGCGAGACCTGCCGCGCGATGGGTGAAGCCGCGCGCGAACTGATGACGCGCTTCGGCTGGGCGCACATGGGCGCGCAGTACGTCGCGCTGTACCGGCGCATCGGCGAACCGTCGCAGCCGGTTGCGTTCGAGCGCGCCGACGATGCGCTCACGCAGGAGCAATCGTGTTGACGTGTTCCGCCGCCTGACCGCGGCGCATTCCCACAGCTGATCGCGCGATCCGGCGCACGCATGCGTGCGGCGGACCTGGCGAGTTTCTCGGAGCAACTGATGAATCAATCTTCCCGGCCGATCAAATCGTTGCAGATCGGCATGCACTGGTTCCCCGAACGTGCGGGCGGCCTCGACCGGATGTACTACTCGCTCGTCGGCGCGCTGCCCGGTGCGGGCGTCGAGGTGCGCGGGCTGGTGGCCGGCTCGCCGAAGGTCGCCAACGACACGGGCGGCGCGATCCAGGGCTTCGGGCCCGCATCGCAGCCGCTCGCGCGCCGCATGCTCGCCGCGCGCCGCGCGTTGCGCGACGAAATCCGCAGCGCACGGCCCGACGTGATCTCGTCGCACTTCGCCCTCTATACGTTCCCGGGCCTCGACGTCACGCGGGGGATTCCGCAGGTGTCGCACTTCCAGGGGCCGTGGGCCGACGAAAGTCAGGTAGAGGGCGCCGCGTCGCTGGGACAGCGCGCGAAGCGCTATCTCGAACAGGCCGTCTACGTGCGCTCGTCGCGCCTGATCGTGCTGTCGCAGGCGTTCGGCCAGATCCTGACGAACCGCTACGGCATCGATCCGTCGCGCGTGCGCGTGATTCCCGGCTGCGTCGACACCGCGCAGTTCGACACGCCGCTCACGCCGGCCGATGCGCGCCACAAGCTGCAATTGCCGCAGGACCGCCCGATCGTGCTGGCGGTGCGGCGGCTCGTGCGGCGCATGGGGCTGGAAGACCTGATCGACGCGATCGGCATCGTCAAGCGTCGTCATCCCGACGTGCTGCTGCTGATCGCCGGCAAGGGCAAG
Organism: Burkholderia sp. B10; assembly: GCF_004368385.1. Lineage (NCBI taxonomy): Bacteria > Pseudomonadati > Pseudomonadota > Betaproteobacteria > Burkholderiales > Burkholderiaceae > Burkholderia > Burkholderia sp. B10. The sequence continues at coordinate 30,114 of NZ_PQMX01000015.1, forward strand.
ATCGGCGAGGAGCTGCAGCAGCGCATCGACGCCGCGGGGCTTCAGGACAACGTCAAACTGCTCGGGTTCGTGCCGGACAACCATCTCGCGGCGCTGTACCGCGCGGCGACGGTCAGCGTCGTGCCGACGGTCGCGCTCGAAGGCTTCGGGCTGATCACCGTCGAATCGCTGGCGTCCGGCACGCCGGTGCTGGTGACGCCGGTCGGCGGGCTGCCGGAGGCCGTCGCGGGGCTGTCGAGCGACCTCGTGCTGCCGTCGACCGGCGCCGACGCGATCGCGGAAGGGATCGGCGGCGCGCTGTCGGGCGCGATCGCGCTGCCCGACGAAGTCGCATGCAAGCGCTATGCGCGCGAGCACTTCGACAATGCGGTGATCGCGCGGCGCGTCGCCGGCGTCTATGAAGAGGCGATCCGCGCGGCCAGCTGAGCGCGCGACGCGTGACGCGTGACGCACCGCGACCGGCGCGCAGGGCGACCTCGCGCCGGGGCACGGACCGGCTCGCCCGACTTCGGCGAGCCGTTTTTTTCGTTCGTTGCATGGCCGCCGCGCGGGCGGCGCGACGTGTTCGGCGTGTGCTATCGGCGCTCGAGCGTCGCGGCCCATACGCACGACGCGGCCACGCTGACCGCCGCGCCGAGTGCGCAGACGCCGAGCCAGCCCGCGTGCGCATATGCGATCGTCGAGGCGATCGCGCCGAGCCCGCTGCCCGCCGAATAGAACAGCATGTAGCAGCCGACCACGCGCGCGTGCGCATCGGGCCGCGCGCCGAGGATCATGCTCTGGTTCACGACGTGGACGGCCTGCCCGCCGACGTCGAGCAGCACGATGCCGACGACCAGCCACGCGATCGACGTGCCCGCGAACGCGAGCGGCAGCCACGCGCACGCGAGCAGCAGCAGCGCGGCGCCCGTCGTCGGCTCGCCGCGCCCGCGATCGGCGAGCCGGCCCGCGCGTGCGGCCGCAGCGGCGCCGAGCGCGCCCACCAGCCCGAAGGCGCCGACCTGCGTATGCGACATCGGCTCCGGTCCCGCGCTGAGCGGCAACACCAGCGCGCTCCAGAAGATGCTGAACGCGGCGAACATCAGCAGCGCGATCGCGCCGCGCACGCGCAGCACGCGCTCGGTGCGCAGCAGCGTGACCATCGAGCCGAGCAGCGCCGCATAGCCGATCCGCTCGCGCGGCGCGTCGATGGCCGGCAACAGGCGGGCGAGCGCCGCGAGCATCGCGAGCGCGGCCGCGCCCGACACCAGATACACCGCGCGCCAGCCGGCGAGGTCCGTCACCACACCCGCGAGCGAGCGTGCGGCGAGCAGGCCGATCACGACGCCGCCCTGCGCCGCGCCGACCACGCGGCCGCGCTCGCCGGGCGCCGCGAGCGCGGCCGCGCATGCGATCAGTCCTTGCGTCGTCGCGGTGCCGAGCAGGCCGAGCGCGACCATGCCGGCCAGCAACGCGATGCGTGTCGACGCCGTGGCCACGCACGCGCATGCCGCCGCCAGCAGGACGAGTTGCACGGCGATCAGGCGCTTGCGGTTCAGCAGATCGCCGAGCGGCACGACGAACAGCAGCGCGAGCGCGCAGCCGAGCTGCGTCGCGGTGATGACGCCGCCGATCGCGGCCGGCGCGACGCGGAACTCGCGCGCGATCGAATCGAGCAGCGGTTGCGCGTAGTACACGTTCGCGACGCTCGCCGCGCAGCAGACCGCGAGCAACGCGACGGTCGCGGTCGGCACGCGGGCCTGGTTCGCGGCGCGCGGCGGCGCAGCCGACGCGGCCAGGTCGGAGCAGCAGGACGATTCCATCGGCGTTCTCACTCAAGTAGTTGCAAATAGAAACCTGTTGGAGTGTAGAAAAACAAGTTTTAAAATGCAACTGAAAAGCGTCGGGCGACGGGCCCGCGCATCGAGGGCGGCCCACGCGGCCGAAAGGAAAGCGGAGAGCAATATGGCCAGACAGAGAAGTCTTGCGGATTCGCCGTGCCCGGTGGCGCGCGCGACCGATATCGTCGGCGATCGCTGGGCGTTGCTGATCGTGCGCGACGCGTTCGACGGCGTGCGGCGGTTCGGCGATTTCCGTGCGAGCCTCGGCGTCGCGAGCAACATCCTGTCCGACCGGCTCAGGATGCTGGTGGACGCCGGCGTGTTCGAAGTCGTGCCCGCATCGGACGGCAGCGCATATCAGGAGTACGCGTTGACGAAGAAGGGCGAGGGGCTGTTCCCCGTCATCGTGATGCTGCGGCAGTGGGGCGAGGCGAATCTGTTCGAGCGTGGCGAGCCGCGTTCGGTGCTGATCGATCGCAACACCGGCCGCGCGCTGCGCAAGATCGCGTTGCGGCACGACGACGGGCGCGCGGTGAAGGCGGCGGAAACGTTCGTGCGCAAGGTCGTCGACGATTCGAACGGGCCGCGCTGACGCGCGGCTGCGCATCGCGCAATCGCGGTTGGCGTCTGCGATCGGCCGGCTCGTCGTGCGCCGACGATGGACCTGCCGATCAGTCCGCGGCCGACACCGGCCGACGTGCGGCCGCCGCGTCGCGATGTGGGTCGCGATGCGCGTCGCGCCGCACCAGCGTCGCGAGCAACGCGGCGGCGATCAGCAGCGCTACCGACACGGCGGTTTCGACGCGCAGGCCGTGGACGGTCTGCGCTGCGCCGCCCGCGCCGGTGAGCGCGCCGAAGGCGGCGACGCCCATCGCGCCGCCCGCCTGACGCGCGGTGTTCAACACGGCCGACGCGATGCCCGCGCGCGCGGGCTCGACCGACGCGAGCACGGCCGTCGTCATCGCCGGCACCGCGAAGCCCATGCCGGCCGGGATCAGCAGGAACGGCACGAGCAGCAGCGGCAGCGGCGTCTGCGCGTCGACGAAATGCAGCGATCCGTAGCCGACGGCCGCGACCAGCGCACCGGCCAACATCGGCATGCGCGGGCCGTCATGCGCGACCGCGCGGCCGCTCGCCAGATTCGACAGCAGGAAGCCGCCCGTCAGCGGCAGGAACGCGAGGCCCGCCTGCAGCGCCGTTTCGCCGCGCACGCGCTGCAGATACAGCGCGAGCACGAACACGGTGCCGTAATAGGTGAGGTTCACGCAGACGCCGAACAGCACGGCCGCGCTGAACGTGCGGCGACGGAACAGCGACAGCGGCAGCATCGGCGCCGTGCTGCGCGCCTCGACCGCGACGAACGCGAGCGCGGCGAGTGCCGCCACCGCGAAGCCGCCCGCGACGACCGGATGCACGAAGCCGAGCGGCCGCCATTCGATCACGGCGGCGGTCAGCGCGGTGAGCATCGCGATCGCGATCAGTTGGCCGCGTACGTCGAGCAGGCGCGCGGCGGCCGGCGGCGGCGCCGCATCGGCGCGCCGCGCGGGCACCCACGCGAACGTGGCCGCGAGCCCCGCCGCGCACAGCGGCAGATTCACGAGGAAGATGCCGCGCCAGCCCCAGGCGGCGATCAGCAGCCCGCCCACCACCGGGCCGGCGGCGATCGAGATCGATCCCGCGGCCGTCCATGCACCGACGGCGCGCGCGCGTAGCCGCGGGTCGTGCCGGCACGCGTCGTTGAGCAAGGCGAGCGAATTCGGCAGCATTGCCGCCGCGCCGATGCCCTGCGCCGCGCGGGCGGCGATCAGCATCGCGGGCGAGACGGCAGCGCCGCACGCGAGCGACGCGACCGAGAACAGCACGAGGCCCGCGACGTACAGGCGGCGCGCGCCGAAGCGGTCGCCGAGCGCGCCGCCCGTCAGCATCAGCACCGCGAAGGCGAGCGTGTACGCATCGACGACCCACTGCAGCGCGGCGACCGGCAGGTGCAGATCGCCGGCGAGATGCGCGAGCGCGATGTTGACGATCGTAACGTCGAGCTGCGTGACGACGAAGCCGACGCTGACGGTCGCCACGACGCGTGCGAGCGCGGGCGGCAGGGCGGGGGAGCGTGACGTGTCCATGCGCGTATCGTAGGACGCGTCGGGTGCGGGATGTTTCGGCCTGCGGTGAAGTATCGATGTTGCTGAGGATGAGGATGCGAGGCGGCTGGCCGCGCGATGCGACGGCTTGACGGCAGCGCGTGTGCCCGATGCCACCGCCGATCAGGACGTGAAGCACGCAACGCCATGCGGATGTCGCGCGATGCGGCGGCTTGACAGCAGCGCGTGTGCCCGATGCCACCGCCGATGAGGACGTGAAGCAAGCAACGCCATGCGGGTGGCCGCGCGATGCGACGGCTTGACGGCAGCGCGTGTGCCCGACGCCACCGCCGATCAGGACGTGAAGCACGCAACGCCATGCGGATGTCGCGCGATGCGGCGGCTTGACAGCAGCAGCGCCCGAGCCGCCCCAAACCTTTCAGTGCCGCTCGCTGCGCCAGCGCCCGGGCGCGACGCCGAAGCGCTTCGTGAACGCGTGCGTGAAGGTGCTCTGATCGGCGAAGCCGACCATGCCGGCGATGTCGACGAGCGGATGACGGCCGTCGGCGAGCAGCACGACGGCCGCGTCGAGCCGTAGCCGCTGCAGGTAGCGGTGCGGCGTTTCGCCGAACGCGTCGACGAACAGCTGATGAAAGCGGCGCATCCCGTAACCGCAGTGCGCGGCGAGATCCGCGATGCGCAGCGGCTCGGCGAGCCGCGCGCGCAGCCAGCGGTCGATGCGCGCGAAATCGAGGCCCACAGCGGGCGCGGCGAGGCTGGCGTCGTCGAGCAGCGCGTCGCACAGGCGCGCCGCAGCGTGCCACTGGAAACGATGCGCGCGCGCGGCGTCGGCCGGCCCGTCGAGCTGCGCGGCGGCCGTCGCGAGCTGCGCGACCAGCGACGTCAGCGCCGGATCGATCGACACCGCGCGTGCGCGGTCGAACAGACGCTGCGGCAGCGCCAGCGACGCGGCGGGCAGGTCGAGCACGAGCTGGCGATTCTCGCCGAGCCCGGCGTACTCGTGGCGCGCGCCCGCCGGGATCAGCCATGCCGCATGCCGGTCGATGCGGCGGCCGACGCCGTCGACCGCCATCACCATCGCGCCGTTGACGCCCAGCACGACCTGATGGAAATCGTGCACGTCCGACGCCTCGCACGTGTCGTAACGGCGCAGCGCGATGGCGGGAGACGGCACGCGTTCCATCGGGAGGGCGTCGGCAGCCGTGTCAGACGGCGAGCAGCTCGACTTCGAACACGAGCGTCGCGTTCGGCGGAATCACGCCGCCTGCGCCGCGCGGGCCGTAGCCGAGTTGGGGCGGAATCGTCAGGCGACGCACGCCGCCCACCTTCATGCCCTGCACGCCTTCGTCCCAGCCCTTGATGACCATGCCGCCGCCGAGCACGAACGCGAACGGGTCGTTGCGGTCCTTGCTCGAATCGAATTTCTGACCGTCGGTCAGCCAGCCCGTGTAGTGGACGCTGACGGTCTGGCCCGCGGCGGCTTCCGCGCCGGTGCCTTCGGTCAGGTCTTCGATTTTGAGGCCCGATGCGGTCGTGGTGACGGACATGACTTCTCCTGAGAGGGGTTGAGTAAGACCGCTATTGTAGGCGAGCCCGCCGCGCGTCACCGGACGCGGCGCGCGCATGGCCGGGCGGGCGCCGCGCGCCCGGCGCGGCCGCTGACGTCGGCGCGCGCGAAACCCGAATGGAACGCGCGTTTGAATTCGGCTGCGATCCGATCGATCGCGCTGCACCGGGCGGTCGCAGCTCGCGTATGAATCGTGGCGGCACGCGCGTACCGCGGCGCGTCGCAAGCCGCGTTGCGATCGCCTGGAGCGCCCGCCGCACGGGGCTTTCGCGGCGATACCGCCATGCGCGTGGGTGCCGCGCGTGCCGGTCGCGCAACGGTTCGCGCGTTCGAATCGCGGTCCATCCACACGCTGCACGAACGCCGTTTTTGCGACGCCGCGCCCGGTGCGCCGTTTGGAAGCGCGCGTCTACCGTTCGGCTTGCCCGCGCCGCCGGACGGCGCCTATCTTTACATCTATCGATGTCAAGATCAGTACGTTGCGGGACGGCGTGCGCGCCGCACGGCCTTCGAGGCTGCCCGCCGCAAGGAGAACGACCAACATGAAGTCAGCCGCTTCCGCCGCCGCCATCGCGGCCGACGTGATGCCGGTGCGCCGCGACCTGCGCTTCGAGCTGCCGGTCGAGCGCGCAAAGGATTGGCACGCAATGGGCCCGCACGTGACCCACTTCTTCAACGCGCTGTCGCTGCTGTTTCCGGCCGGCGAACGCTTTTTCATGGACTCGGTGCGCAACTACCGCGACCGCATCGACGATCCGCTGCTCAAGCAGCAGGTGCTCGGCTTCATCGGCCAGGAGGCGATGCACACGCGCGAACACGTCGAATACAACGAGCTGATGCAGGCGAACCGGCTGCCGGCGCGCAAGCTCGACAAGCGCATCTGGACCGTGCTCGGGTACCTGAAGCGCAAGCTGCCGCATTCGATGCAGCTCGCGCATACGGTGGCCGCCGAGCACTACACGGCGATGCTCGCCGACTGGCTGCTGAGCGACCCGACGCGCCTCGACGGCTCGGTCGACGGCTATCGGCAGATGTGGCTGTGGCACGCGCTCGAGGAAACCGAGCACAAGGCCGTGTCGTTCGACGTCTGGAACGCGGCGATCCGCCCCGGCCCGCGTCGCTATCTGATCCGGATCGGCGCCTATCTGCTGACGACGCTGACGTTCTGGCCGACCGTGTTCCTGCTGCACGTCACGCTGTTGTCGCGCGATCGAGCGATCCGGCACCGGTTGCGCGGGATGCTGCGGATGATCGCGTTCCTGTACGGGCCGCGCCGCGGGCTGTTTCCGCGCATCGCGCGCGAATGGCTCAGCTATTTCCGGCCGGGCTTCCATCCGTGGGACCACGACAACCGCCATCATCTCGCCCGGGTGGATGGGCTCGTCGCCGCATCGCGCGCGGCCAGCCTCCCGTCGGTCGGCCGCGGTCGCGCCGGTGCGCTCGGGCCGATCGCTTCGACGCGCTGACGCGGGGTGAGGGGCGCTTTGGGGCGCGAACGGGTGCGCTGCGGCGCCCTGACCGGCGCGTGTTGCGTTCCTGCATCATCGACGCCTTCATCCGACGATTGACCGAGGTCAATCGGAAAACGGTTACGCATGCGCGGCTCGCGCTGCGCATTGCGAGCGCCGCCGCGCCCGCGTCGGTCCGACCCACGCCCGTCCCGCATCCGTCCAGCGCCTGGCCCGCTCCCGACCGGCGCACTCCCGGACCGCTCGCGCGCGCCCCGGAAAATCCCACCAATCGGGATAACCCCCATCCAGCCGCCCCTCGGCGGTATCGATATACCGTTCATCGACCGATTCGCGGGCCGCGCGATTATTGCCTTGGGGGATTCTATTCGGACGGAAATGCGGCCAATATGTGGGTTCGAACAGCTGCGTCGCACGCCGCGACGAGCCGGCGCACGATACCAACGCCAAGCGGGGAACAACGATGGTTGCAAAATCACCCGATGCAAACCCGACGGCGGCCGAAACGCCGCTCTTGTCCGTTACCGCACCCGAGGCAGGACGCAAGCTGTTCGTGATCATGCGTTCGCCCGACGAACCGTTGCTCGCGCAACTACGCGACCTTGGCTGGGAAGTCTCGGTCGCGAAGACGGCCGGCGCCGCGCAGAACATGACATCCGGCGTCAACGTCGCGGCCGGGCTCATCGATTTCACCGGCTTCACGTCGCGCGACTATCCGGCGCTGAAGGCGTGTCTGAGCCAGCCCGCGATCGGCTGGATTTCCGTCGCGCAGGGCGGCGTCACGATCAGCGCCGCGGTGCGCGAGATGATTCGCAGCTACTGCTTTGACTACGTGACGCTGCCGTTGCCGTACGAATGGATTTCGCACGTGCTCGGCCATGCGCGCGGGATGGCCGCGCTCGATCGCGTCGACGGCGCCGCGTATGCGGCGTCGATCGGCGAGCACGGGATGATCGGCAACTGCGAGGCGATGCAGCAGTTGTTCAGCACGATTCGCAAGGTCGCGAAGACGGACGCGAGCGTGTTCATCTCCGGCGAGTCGGGCACCGGCAAGGAGCTGACCGCGCTCGCGATCCACGAGCGCTCGGTGCGCGGCAAGGGGCCGTTCGTCGCGATCAACTGCGGCGCGATTCCGCATCATCTGCTGCAATCCGAGCTGTTCGGCTACGAGCGCGGCGCGTTCACCGGCGCGAACCAGCGGCGCGCCGGGCGGATCGAGTCGGCGAACGGCGGCACGCTGTTCCTCGACGAAATCGGCGACATGCCGGTCGAGAGCCAGGCGAGCCTGTTGCGGTTCCTGCAGGAAGGGAAGATCGAGCGTCTCGGCGGGCAGGAATCGATTCCGGTCGACGTGCGGATCATCTCCGCGACGCACGTCGATCTCGACGGCGCGGTCGAGGCCGGACGCTTCCGCGCGGATCTCTATCACCGGCTCTGCGTGCTGCGCATCCACGAGCCGCCGCTGCGCGCGCGCGGCAAGGACATCGACATCCTCGCGCATTACGTGCTGCAGAAATACAAGGCCGACAGCGGCCGCAAGATCAGCGGCTTCACGTCGGCGGCGCTCGACGCGATGCGCCGCTACGAGTGGCCGGGCAACGTGCGCGAGCTGATCAACCGCGTGCGGCGCGCGATCGTGATGGCCGAGAGCCGGCTGCTGACGCCGCACGATCTCGGGCTCGACGTGCCGGGCGAAACGGAGCCCGTGACGCTCGAGCAGGCGCGCTCGCTCGCCGAGCGCACGGCGATCGAGAACGCGCTGCTGCGCAACGATCACCGGATCAACAAGGCGGCCGCCGAACTCGGCATTTCGCGCGTGACGCTGTACCGGATGATGATCGAGCACGGGCTCAACGATCACGACAACGGCGGCGAAAACGGCAAGGACGGCTCGCCGGCCGGCGACGCGGACAACCAGCGCGTCGGCTGAACGCGGCGCGTAACGGCGCTGCGGCGGGTCCCGGCCGTGCGCCCGTGCGCGGGCGATTCGCGGTTCTGTGTAAAGCCCGTGAAACGTTTCGTGCCGGCGTGCGCGCGAACCGGCGCGGCGATCGCCCGCCATGGCGCGCCGCACGCGCCGGGCAAATTTTCCACACCCGCGCCGAGCATCGGCCTGCGGCGTATTCCGCGTCGCAGTGCGGTCGCCGTTTCCCCATCGTGTGTTTCAGTTTTGAAACGTCAGGCCTGCTGGCGCCGGTTCGCGGCGCAAGTCGTCCGACGAAAGCCCCGTGGCGACGGGCCTGCGCTCGCCTGGCGCGCTCCTTGCGAATGTCGAGGTGCGAAAGTCGACGACGGGCATCCGGCCGGTTCGGCAGCACGACGGACGAACACGGCCGGAATCGAGCTCACGGGGAGGGCGGCGGCGCGCGCGACAGACGCGCGCCGCGTGGCAAGGGCCGTCGTCGAGTCGCCGGAGCGCCGGGGTCTTCCGGGCGCCGAAACAAGCAGCACAGCGACTACGGGGTACCAAAAATGAACCATCGTCACACGCCGCTGCCGGCTGGCCGCGATCGCAGCGATGCGTTGCATCGCCGCTCGAGCGCGCAGCGCGCGGCCGGCCGCCATGCATCGACAGGCCAGCTTTGCGCGCTCGGCGCGAGGCGGATCCGGCTGATTCCCGGCCATCCGCGTCGCGCCGGTGCTTTCACGCTCGCCAATCCGATCCGGATGGGCATGTGTGCGCGCGCGCGGGTGCCGCGACGCCCGATCTTCACGTTCTGACGTCGAGCGCTCGCGGCGTGGGGGAATCGTCCGCGATGCCGGCGATACGCGGCAGCGTGCCGCGCGAGACGAGCGACGAAACCGGTGCGGCAGTGGACGGCAGTAGCGCGCTGCCTTCATGTTTTGACGTCGAGCGTCCGCGCTTGCTGGCGGGAACGAACTGTCCGCGATGCCTGCGATACGCGGCAGCATGCCGCGCGCCGCCGCATCAGCCCCATCACCCGCCGTAGATATCGAAGTCGAAGTACTTCGACGCCAGCCGTTTGTAGGTGCCGTCCTTGACCATGTCGAGGATCGCGCGGTCGATCTTCGCCTTCAGGTCGGTGTCTTCCTTGCGCAGCCCGATGCCGGCGCCGATGCCGAGCACCTTCTCGTCGACCAGCTCCGGCCCGACGAACTGATAACCCGCGCCGCGCGGCGACTTCAGGAAGCCGATCGCCGCCTGCACCTCGTCCTGCAGCGCGGCATCGAGGCGACCGGCGGTCAGGTCCGCGTAGACGCCGTCCTGGTTCTGGTACGACACGACGTTCGCACCCTGCTTCGCCCAGTACGCCTTCGCATACGCCTCCTGCGTGGTGCCCTGTTCGACGCCGATCGACTTGCCCTTCAGCGATTCGGCGGTCGGCAGCAGCGGCGAGCCCTTCTTCACGACGAGACGGGTCGGCTGGTTGTAGATCTTCGTCGTGAAGCCGATCTGTTCCGCGCGCTGCGGTGTGATCGACATCGACGACAGCACCGCATCGAACTTCTTCGCCTTCAGCGCGGGGATCATCCCGTCGAAATCGTTCTCGAGCCACACGCACTTCGCCTTCAGCCGCGCGCAGATTTCGTTGCCGAGGTCGATGTCGAAGCCGACGAGCTTGCCGTCGGGCGCCTTCGATTCGAACGGCGCGTAGCTGGCATCGGTGCCGAACCGCAGCGTGGTCCAGTCCTTCGCGACGGCGGGGCCGGCCGATACCGCGAGCAGGGCGATCGAAACGGCGGCAATCAGTCTCTTCATGGTGGTTCCTTGGCGTGGTCGATCCGGTTCCGCGACGGCGCGGTGGGTGCGTAGCCGCATCGCATGCCGCCGCACTGTCCGCCCACCCATTAACGCAGAAAATAAAATCTCAGTCCAGAATGGACAAAAAATATCGGAATGATCGGCGCAGAGGCGGCCGCCGCAAAGGGGACGACCCTTGCATAAATGCGAAAATGGACTAATCTTGTTAGTAAATTCGTTTCGAGACTAACGATCATGTCACAGCCCGCCTTCGACCCACAGAATCCGGATCTCGCCCCGCCGCAGGCCTCGGTTGCGCAGATGTCGGCGGCCGGCCTGCGTGCGTTCTTCAACATCGCGCGCGACTGGGAGCTGACGATCGACGAGCAACTCGTGCTGCTCGGGTCGCCCGGCCGCTCGACGTTCTTCAAGTGGAAGGCGTCGCCCGGCTCGGCGCGCCTGCCGCGCGACACGCTCGAGCGCCTATCGCTGCTGCTCGGCATCTACAAGGCCTTGCAGATTCTGCTGCCGCAGCCGGCCGCGGCCGACGCGTGGGTCAAGCGGCCCAACGACGCGGCGCCGTTCGGCGGCAAGCGCGCGCTCGACCGGATGCTGGCCGGCAACGTCGGCGATCTGGTCGCCGTGCGCCAATACCTCGACGCGATGCGAGGTGGCTGGGCGTGACGATGCCGATCGACGTGCAACCCTGGCCGACGACCGTCGTCGACTGGGCGCCTGCCTATCGTGTGATACCCACCCGCTTTCCCGCGATCAACCTGTTCGACCGCGTCGCATCGGCCGACGACTTCGACGCGCTGTATGCGCTCGAATCGCTGACCAACGACCGGATACGTCAGGAAGTCGGCACGCTGGCGCTCGTGCCGCCGGCCGAACGCCGCTATGGCCCCGGCTGGGGGCCGATCATGGCTGCGTTCACGCATCTGAACCCGCAGGGCAGCCGGTTTTCGGACGGTACGTACGGCGTGTTCTACTGCGGCCGTTCGCGCGCGACGGCGATCGCGGAGACGCGCTATCACAGCGGGCTGTTCCTCGCCGCGACGAAGGAGCCGCCGATGCGCCAGCAGATGCGGCTCTACACGGTGTATGCGCACGGCGACGTCGTCGACGTGCGCAGCTGGCCGCAGCGCCACCCGCAGCTGCTCGATCCGCTCGACTACAGCGCGGGGCAGGCGCTCGGCCGCGCCGTGCGCAATGCGGGCGGCGCGGGCATCGTCTATCCGTCGGTGCGCGACCCGGACGGCGAATGTATCGCCGCGTTGCGCACGACGCTGCTGCGCGACTGTCATCACGCCGCGTACCTCGAATACAACTGGAACGGCAGCGCGGTCGATGCGGTGTTCGAACTGAATCAGGTCGGTTAGCGTAACGCGCTGCGTGCGCACGGGAACCGCGGCGTCACGGCAGCGGCAGATCGGCCGCGCGACGTGCGCGTGCGTCGGCCTGACTGAGCGACCAGCTCCGGCCGGTGTGCGGCTCGACGATCGTCAGCCGCCCGGACGGCGCGAACGCGCCCGTGTCGATGAACCATTGCGCGCCGATGCGCTGCAGGTCGCGCACCGGCGTGTGGCCGGTGCAGGTCAGCGACAGCCCGGCCTGCAACGCCGGGTCGGCGAGGCCCTGGACCAGATCGCGCCCCCAGATCAGCCGCTCGCGCACGTCGTGCGAGTAGCTGCCCGTGTCGAGCTCGTCGTCGCTGCCGAAGAATTCCGCGTGCAGCACGTTGAAACGCTCGGGACCGTCGCCGATCACGCGCACGAGCGGCAGCGTGTCGACGCGCGCGGCATGCGCCTGCAGCAGTTGCGGCGGCAAGTCGGCGCCCCAGTCGCCGCCGATGCCGCGCCACGCGTCGGCCGACAGCTTGCCGCGTGCGACGAGGCTCAGCACTTCCTCATGATTGCCGCGCACCGCATGGCACCACGGACGATCGAGCAGCTCGAGCGCGGTTTCCGACGCGGGGCCGCGGTCGACCAGATCGCCGACCGAAAACAGCCGGTCGCCCGCCGCATCGAAGCCGACGTCGTACAGCAGCGCGCGCAGCACGTCCACGCAGCCGTGCAGATCGCCGACGACGAAGTCGCGGCCCGTCGTATTGGCGGGATGGCGGCACAGGGAGGAAGTCATCCAGATATCTTAGGCGCTCGCGACCATCGCAACCTGGTGCCGGAATGGCGATAATCGGCGCCGTGCGCCCCGGCGCGTGCGCAGCGGGCAGCCGCGTGCCGGCCGAACCCTTTCCATCCGCTTTCGGAATGCAACGATGACGCTTTATCCGCAGGTATTACGCAACCGGCCGCGCATGGTGGCCGCCTTCGTCGCGGGCGTGCTGTGCGCCGTATTGCTGCCGTTTCCGCTGCGGTCGGCCGCGCGCGTGCTGATCGGCTGGGACTGCGCGGTGTGGCTGTATCTCGCGCTGATGTGGGCGCGCATGATCACGGCGCACCACCACAAGGTGCGCGAAATCGCGATCCGCGAGGACGAGAATGCGACGACCGTGCTGACGGTCGTGTGCATCGCGACGGTCGCGAGCATCGCCGCGATCGCGTTCGAGCTTGCGACCGCGAAGAGCGTCGGCTTTCGCGTCGGGCTCGGCCATTACGCGATCACCGGCGCGACGCTGTTCGGCGCATGGTTCCTGATCCCGACCATCTTCACGCTACATTACGCGCGGCTCTATTACGGCTCGCCGTGCGCCGACCGCGCGCTGCGCTTTCCCGACGACCATCCGGAGCCCGACTACTGGGACTTCCTCTATTTCGCGTTCACCCTCGCGGTCGCGTCGCAGACGGCCGACGTGTCGCTCGCGAGCCGCGCCGCGCGCCGCTCGGCGCTCGCGCAGTCGATCCTGTCGTTCTACTTCAACATGGCCGTGCTCGGGCTGTCGATCAACGTCGCGGCGGGGTTGTTGGGCTGAGGCGCGCGCTCACGCGGCTCGCCGCAGCGCGATCCACGCGCCCCAGAACAGGCTCGCAAAGAAGCGCAGCGGCGCATCGAACCCGGCGTCGTGCAGCAGCGCAAACACGGCTTCCTCGGACGCCGGCGGGTCCGCGCCTTGCAGGATCTTCGCGAGCTGCGCGCGCACCGCGTCGGGTGTCGCTCCGGCCATGCGCCAGCGTTGCTGCCAGGCATCGAGCAGGCGAGGGTGGTCGGCGTAACGGCGATGGTTGCCCGCGATGACGAGCGGCGCGCCCGGCTTCAGGCGACGTGCGATCGCATCCAGCAGCGCGGCCTTCGCCGCGTCGCCCGGGACGTGATGCAGGACGCCGATCAGCGTCGCGCCGTCGAACGCGGGAGCATCCGGCAGCGCGTCGACCCCGGCTTCGACGAACTGCGTGCGCGCGCCGCAACCGGCCGCTTCGACGCCGGCGCGCGCGAGCGCGAGCATCGGCGCCGACGGATCGACGGCCGTGAATTGCCAGCCCGGCTCGAGCGCACCGGTCACGCAGATCTCGCGGCCCGTGCCGCCCGCTCCTGCGATGAGGATCCGCGCATCGGGCGCGCCGATCGCCGCCGCGAGCATGCATGCGGACAGTTCGTGGCACGCGTCGTAACCGGCGAGCGCGATGCGCGACTGTTCGGCGTATTCGTGCGCGCGGGCAGGATCGAATTTTGCGGCGCTGGCGGGGAGCGACATCGCGGATTCCTCGGGTTCGTGGCGCGGACGACCTGCCCGCGCGCGTTGGCCCGAGCGTAAGCGGGCGGGCCGCGGCCCACAAGACCAGCGGCCATTCCGGTATGCAGACTACCCGCCATCGGGGCCGATCGCCCCGCGTTCGCTCAGGGTCGATTCGTATTAAAAATGGATCGTTCGGATTGCGTCGCAGTCGCCAAAACGGCGCATACTTTTCATCCCCCCTGCCTGGCCGTCGCATGCCGGGCGCCATGCGCCGCGTCGAATGCGGCCATGCTGCTCGGCCCGCACGAGGAGCGCACGATGTCAGATTGTTCGCACGATCCGTATGCGCAGCACTACATCCACTGCCTGCCGTTCGGTGCGCAGCCCTGCGGTGCGCATGGCGCGCCGCCGCGCACGCATTTCCGCGTGTGGGCGCCGGGCAGTACCGAGGTTCAGCTCGAACTCGATACCGGCCACGGCCCGACGCTCGTTCCGATGACGGCGGCCGGTCCGAACTGGTTCGAAGCGTTCGTCGAATGCGGCGCGGGCGCGCGCTACCGCTACCGCCTCGACGATGCCGTGTCGATCCCCGATCCGGCATCGCGTTCGCAGCCCGACGGGCTCAACGGCCCGAGCGAAGTCGTCGATGCGCGCGCTTTCACGTGGCGCAACACGTTCTGGCGCGGGCGTCCCTGGGAGGACATCGCGCTCTATGCGATCCGGCCGCACGCGGCGGGCGGCTTCGACGGCGTGCGCCGCCGGCTGCCGCGGCTCGCGCGGCTCGGCATCACGGCGCTGGAGCTGCTGGCGTCGCCGCACGACAGCCTGCCGTTCGCGCCGCTCGCGGCGGACGGCGGCCCACACGCGCTGAAGGCGCTGATCGACGACGCGCACGGCTACGGCCTCGCGGTATTGCTTGAGCTCGACTACTCGCGCTTCGGCAGCGGCACCGACGCGCTGCGCCATTACGCCGCGCCGTTCTTCCATATGCGCGACGATCCGCTGCAGGCGGCGCCGCTCGCGCTCGACCATCCGGACGTCTGCGACTTCTTCTGCGACAACGCGCTGTACTGGCTCGACGAGTACCGCTGCGACGGCCTGCGGCTGCGCGAAGCCGACCGGATCGGCGCGTCCTGGCTGCGCGAGATCGCCGATCGCGTGCACGCCGCGGAGCCGGCCGACCGGCTGATCCATCTCGTGCTCGGCAGCGAGCGTCATCCGGTGCATCTGGCCGACACGCACTTCGATGCGCAGTGGAACGGTTGCGGCGAACGAGCGCTGCATCGGCTGACGTGCCGCGACGCGGTCGCTCACGACGGCATCTCGATGCACCAGTCGATCCACACGCTCGCGCGCGCGCTGACGGCGTCGGGCGCGGCGTTCCAGCCGGCCGCGCCCGACGGCGGCGCGATGCTCGACGGCTTGTCGCTGACGTCGCTGGTGCTCACCGATGGCGCGTGGCAGGGCGCCGCATCCGGCGAGCAAGGGCAGGCGGCCGGCCTCGCGGCGCTCGCGCTGTCGCTGCTCACGCCGCAGATTCCGCTGATCTTCGACGAAACCGCGCGCGATACCGAGCGCGCGCATTTCGTGCAGTCGGCGCTGGCGGTGCGTGCGAAGCTGATCGCGCCGCGCTTGTCCGATTGCCGCCCGCAGGACGCGCGCACGCTGAAGGCGGGCGGCGACGGCGACGGCGAAGCCGATGCGCTGCTCGCGTCGTGGCGTCTGGCCGACGACGAGACGCTGACGATCGCGCTGAACCTGTCACCCGAGGCGGTGCCGTTCGACGCGCCGCGCGGGCGCGTCGTGTTCGAGACGCCGGCGCGCGCGCGCGACCGCATCGATGAAGGCGAGTTGCCGCCGTACTCGCTCGTCGCCTGGCTGACCGGCGACGTCAACGGCTATGCGCACACGCACGACGTACGGCGAATCGACGGCGGTGCATGGCGCACGCGGCCTGCCGAGCCGAACCGCGGCTGACGCGCGCAGCGGCGCGCGGCCGACCTACCAGAAGCCCCGAATGCCGGCGACGCCGTAGGCGCCGTGGCGGCGTGCGTCGTTCAGATGGGCACGCGTCATGCCGCCGAGCGCATAGACGGGCATCGCCGCCCGCGCGGCCAGCGCGGCGAACGCGCTCCAGCCGAGCGTCGGCGCGCCGGGATGGCTGAGCGTCGGCAGCACGGGCGACAACGTGACGAAATCCGCGCCGACGCGTGCGGCCAGTGCGAGGTCGTGCGCCGTATGACACGCGGCCGACACGCGGCGCGCGGGCGGCAGCGGCCGCCGCGCGACGGCGCGCAGCGCGGCGCCGTCGAGGTGCCAGCCCGCGCCGTCGAGCCGCATCACGCCGGCGGCGTCGATTGGGCCATTGAGCATCAGCTGCGCGCCGGCCGCATCGCAGCGCGCGAGCGCATCGGCCGCGAGACGCGCGAACGCGGCCGCATCGAGCGACTTCACGCGCAGCTGCACGAGCGTCTCGCCGCGCGCGAGCACGGCCGACAGCCGCTCGAGCAACGCGCGGCAAGCGGCCGCCGACGCGGACGCCGGCTCCGGCGTGATCACGCAGCAGCGGGGCAGCGCGACGCTCATCGCGCGCCGCGCGCGCGGGCCGTCATTCGTCGGCCTCTTTCGCGAGCTTCGGATAGACGCGCACCAGCACGATGCGCGGCCCGTTCATCTTCTTCACGACGACGTCGAAGCGGTCGAACGACACGCGCTGGCCTTCGGTCGGCAGATCGCTCAACGCCTGGATCACCAGGCCGCCGACCGATTCCGCGCGGCCCTCGTCGATGTCGATGCCGAGCGCCTGCTCGAGCGACACGACCGGCAGGCTGCCCTTGCCCATCAGCGTGCCGTCGTCGAGGCGGCTCCAGTCCGCGTCGCCCTGGCGAAACTCGTCGTGAATCTGGCCCACCAGCGCGCCGAGCAGGTTGTCGAGCGTCAGGAAGCCGATCGGCTTGGCGCCCTTGTCCCCCACCAGCGCGAAGTGCGGCGCGCCCTTGCGGAAGCGGCGAAACAGCTCGAGCGCCGGCGTGTCGGGCTTCACGTACTGCACCGGACGCACGTAATCGGACAGATCCTCCAGCGCCGCGCCGGCGTGACGCGCGAGCAGCAGGTCCTTCAGGTGGATCAGCCCGCTCACCTGCTCGCGCGCCGCATCCTCGAACAGCGGATAGCGGCTGAAGCGGTGCCGCGCGACGATCTCCATGTTGTCGGGCAGCGGCAGGTCGCGCCGCAGGCCGATCATTTCGTGCGCGGGACGCATCAGGTCCGACACCGTCATCGACGAGAAGTCGAGCGAATGCGCGAGCGTGTTCCATTCGTCGTTGGTGTAGGCGCCGCGCGCCGGCTGCGCGGCATTGCCGGCCGCGCTGCGGCGGCTGCGCAGGATCAGCTTCAGTTCGTCGGTCGAATAGTGCGCATCGCCGCCGTGATCGGCCGACAGCCCCGCGAGCCGCAGCACCGCGTTCGCGCTGGTGTTGAGCACCCAGATCGCCGGATACATCGCCCAGTAGAACGCGTAGAGCGGCAGCGCCACCCACAGGCCGATCTTCTCCGGCTGCCGGATCGCCATCGACTTCGGCGCAAGCTCGCCGACCACGATGTGCAGGAACGAGATCAGCGAGAACGCGAACACCAGGGAAATCAGATGCACGATGCGTTCGGAATGCACGCCGAGCAGGTCGAGCAGCGGGCCGAGCAACTCGGCGAAGGCGGGCTCGCCGACCCAGCCGAGGCCGAGCGACGCGAGCGTGATGCCGAGCTGGCACGCCGACAGGTACGCGTCGAGCCGGCCGTGCACGATCGCGAGGATGCGCCCGCTCAGGCCGTGCTTGCGTGCGAGCGTCTTGACGCGCGTGCCGCGCAGCTTGACGAGGCCGAATTCGGCCGCAACGAAAAAGCCGTTCAGGGCCACCAGCAACAACGCGCCGATCAGCGCGAAGATTTGTAACAAGGAATTGCTCCGGACATGACAGGCCCGTCAGTATAGGGCCGGAAAGGAAACCGTAATGTGTCGGGCTGCCGATCGATTACACCGGCGCCTCGCAGGGAATCGAGAGTGTCAGGGTGACGGCCGCGCCGTCGGCGAACGGCGTATGCGTGAACGTGCCGCCGTGAGCGAGTGCGACGCGCTGGCACAGCGCGAGCGTCCATGCGACGCGCTTTGCGTCGCGCGTGCGCAGCATCTCCTGGCGCGCGAACGCTTCGAATGCGTGCGGCAGCGCCGGATCGGCGAGCGCGGCGGCATGCACCGTGCACTCGGCGCGCACGACGTACTGGGCGCCGTCGCGCGTGCAGGCGGCCGTCACGCGGCCGCCCGCGGCGCTGGCTTCGACGGCCGTGGTCAGCATCGTCCACAGCGCCTGTGCGAGCCGCGCGCGGTCCGCGCGCAGCGTCGGTTCGCCGTCGGGCAGCGTTGCGTCGATGCTCACCTGCCGGGCGTCGGCGAGCGCGAAGCGCGTCAGCTCGAGCGTGTCGTCGAGCAACGCGCGCAGCGCGAACGAATGCGGCGCGATCGGCAGCGCGCGGGTTTGCGCGCGCGGCGCGTCGAGCACGTCGTCGAGCAGCGCGACCTGCTGTTCGATCCCGGTGCGGATGCCCGCGAGCGCGCGCTGCAAGTTCGCATCGGCGCCGGCGAGCTGACGCTCGAGCACGTACGCCCAGCTGTGCATCGCATTCAGCGGGCTGCGCAGATCGTGCGACGCGGTCGAAAGCGCCTGGTCGCGCAGGAACAGCGCGGCCTCGGCGGCGTAGTGCGCTGCGCGTTCGCGCAGCAGGTCGGCGGCGGGTTCGACGGGAAGGGACGTCACGGAGCGGGCCTGTCGGAAGCGGTTGGCATGAACGAGATACGAGCCCACATTATAGGGATCGCTCGCGTCATGCCGGCAGCGCGTCCTCGTCCTTTTTCCGCGCGTCGCCGTTCGGCAGCAGCTGGCACGCGAGCAGGCCGGCCAGCATCAGCGCGCAGCCGAGCAGCGCGCGCAGCGTCAGCGTTTCGCCGAGGGCGGCCCAGCCGGCGATCGCCGCGAACACGCCTTCCATGCTGAAGATCACGGCCGCGTGCGCGGGTGCCGCATCGCGCTGCGCGACGACCTGCAGCGTATAGCCGACGCCGACCGACAGCAGCCCGCCGTACAGCAGCGTCGGCAGCGCGTGCGCGAGCGTCGCCGCGCTGAGCGGCTCGATCGCGAGCCCGACCGCCAGGCACGCCGCGCCGCAGGTGGCGAACTGCAGGAACGCGAGCACGAGCGGATCGTAGCGCTTCGCGAAATGGCCGACGGCCATCACGTGCGCGGCGATGATCACCGCGCCGGCGAGCTGGAACCAGTCGCCGTACAGCACCGCGAAATGCTCGTCGATGCTGAGGAAGTACAGGCCGATCGCCGCCAGCAACGCGCCGAACCAGGTGCCGGTGCCGATCCGGTGGCGGGCGAACACGCCCATCAGCGGCACGATCACGACGTACAGCGAGCTGATGAAGCCCGCATTCGCGATCCGCGTGTACTGCAGGCCGACCTGCTGCAGCGAGATCGATACCGCGAGCAGCGCGCCCAGCGCGACGCCGGGCAGCAATTGCGCGGGCGTGCGGCGTATCGACGCGCACTGCGCGCGCGACGCGGCGTTCAGCGCGAGCAGCGGGACCAGCGCCAGCGCGCCGAGCAGGAACCGCAGCCCCGTGAACAGGAACGGGCCGATCACGTCGAGGCTCAAGCGCTGCGCGACGAACGCGGAGCCCCAGATCGCGGCGGCCGCGAGCATCAACAGGTTGGCACGGACATGCTTGCGGGCTTCGGGTGTCATCGGAATAGGGCGGAGGCGTGCGGCGGGCGGAACCCGCTAGTTTACGCCGAGATTGCAAGGCTGTCGGCAAACCTGCGGAGCGCGACGGCGGCGCGCGCGTCGCGCACCCGCGAATACAGCACCACCTGCGAATGCGGCAGCGGCGGCAGCCCGAATTTCGCGCCGACGTCGGCCAGCGTGCGCGGCGCCACGCGCCGCGCGAGCGGGCAGACGGCCAGCCCGGCCGCCGCCGCGGCCGTGACCGCCGCAATGCCGCCGCCCGTGAAGCGCTCGCGCCAAGGCAGCCCCGCATGATCGAGCGCGCGCAGCGCGGCCGCGCGCACGCCGCACGGGCCGGCCAGCACCGCGAGCGGCAGCGGCTCGCCGGCGCGCGGCGCCCAGTCGGGCGCGGCGAGCCACGACAGCGGCTCGGTGAACAGCAGCGTCGCGTCGTCGCGCGGCGGATCCTCCCCCGGTTCATGGCGGACGATCGCCGCGTCGAGTCGCCGTTCGTCGTATTGCGCGAGCAGGCTCGTCGACGTCCCCAGGTGCATTTCCAGCATCAACCCGGGATCTTGCCGGTGCAGGCTCGTCAGCACGGCCGGCAGGTCGGGCACGGCCACGTGCTCGCTGACGCCCAGCGACAGCCGATGCGTACCCGCCGAAATCGCGCCGAGCGCCCGTTCGTGCGCATCGAGCAGCGTGCGCGCGGCCGGCAGGAAATTCTCGCCGTCGGGCGCGAGCTTCACGACGCGCGGCGTGCGCGCGAGCAGCGGCTTGCCGAGGTGCGCTTCGAGCCGTTTCAGCTTCAGGCTGACGGCCGATTGGGTGGTGCCGAGCGCGTCCGCGGCGCGCGTGAAGCTCGCGAGATCGGCCACCAGCACGAACGCACGCACTGCATCAAGGTCGAGAACTTTCATTTCAAGTGTAAATGGATGAAATATTCGGAAATGACTGTTCATTATAGTTCGCGGCCCCTAACCTGACGTGGCGTTTTCGCTTGTTCAACGTCATCGAAAGGAGCAGGACCATGCCATTCACCCGTATCGCGTTGCGCGAAGGCAAACCGGCCGCATATCGCGCGGCGCTCGTCGACGGCGTGCATCGCGCGCTGATGCACACGTTCAACGTGCCCGAGGACGACATCTTCATGGTCGTGACCGAGCACGCGGCGGAGAACTTCGTGTTCGGCCGCCGCTATCTCGACATCGAGCGCAGCGACGACCTGGTCATGATCCAGATCACCGCCAACAACACGCGCACGCTCGAACAGAAGCAGGCGCTGTATCGGACCATCGTCGCGAACCTCGCGCAGCAGCCCGGCGTGCGCCCGCAGGACGTATTCATCAGCCTGGTCGAAGTGCTGAAGGAGGACTGGTCGTTCGGCAACGGCATCGCGCAATACGTCGTTTGACCTGCGGCATCGCGGCGGGACCGGATCGTCGTCCGCGCCCGTTCGTGCCGTGTACTATGGAAGCTGCTTCACGGACGACGCCGGCGCACGATGCGCCGGCGGTTTTTCATGTGCAGGAGCTTCCATGTCGCGTGTGCTGGAAATCGTGTTGTCCTTGTCGCTGGAAAGCTGGCCGGTGAAGGCCGCAAGCCGCGTCCGCGGCGGATCGCGCGACTTCGGCGCGGAGCTGGTGCGCGCGTGGCGAATCTGCCCGCAAGTGCGGATGCGTCGCGGCCACGAGCGCGTGACGATCGAGCCGTGCCGGATCGACGAGGCCGAGCCGGACGCCGGCGGGCGCTGGTGCACGTGGGTCGAGTCGACGGCGCACGGGCCGCGGGTCGTCGCGTCGCGCACGAGGCCGTTCGCGCCGGGCGTCGTCGAGCGCGAGCTGTTCGACGCGGAGCATGCGGGGATTGCCGTCGCCGCGCAGTGCGCCGACGCGCGGCCGGCAGATGCGGAAGCGGAAGCGGATGCGGAGAATGACGCCCAGCCGGGCGCCGCAGACGACGGCGCGACGGCCACCGCCGTCGACGAAGCGGCGCGCGCTGCCGCGTCCGGGGCCGGCCCGCTGCGGCTCGTCAGCGAACGCCGTCGCGGGCGCTGGGCCGACGACAGCGGCGTGGTGGTCGAGATGACGCTCGACGACGTGACGCTGCACGGCGCCGACGACGGCGGCGCGCCGCCGCGCCGCCACGTCGAGTTGCGCCTCGCGGCGCCCGATTGGGAAACGCCTGCCGCGCGCACCGCGGCGCTGCATGCGCTGTTCGCGGCGGCGCGTGAACTGAGCGGCGCGTGGCCCGCCTTCGTGCAACTGGCGAGCGTGATCGACCGCACCTGCGCCGGCGAGCCGGCGATCGCCGGGCCGGTCAAGGCGCAATCGGTCGACCTGACCGGCCTGCGTACGCAGCGCGCCGCGCTGTTCGCGTTGTGCGGCGACATCGCCGCGCAATGGCTCGGCAACGAGAGCGGCGTGCTCGAACGCGACGATCCCGAATTCGTCCATCAAATGCGCGTCGCGTTGCGGCGTCTGCGTACGCTCGCGCGGCTGTTTCCGCGCTTCGCGGACGAGCGCTGGAAGGACGCCTTCGGCGCGGACCTGCGCTGGCTTGCCGCGCTGCTCGGCACGGTGCGCGACTGGGACGTGTTTTCGACCGAAACGCTGCCTGCGCTGGCCGCGGCCGATGGCGGCGGCGCCGACTGGGACGGCACGCTCGACGCGTCGCGCGCGCACGCGCGCAGCGCGCGTGCCGAGCTGCGTCAGGCGCTGCATTCGGCGCGCTATGCGCGGCTGACGCTCGGCTGGCTCGAATGGCTCGGCACGCTCGCGCTGCCGCCGGACGCCGACGACGATGCGCCGTCGCTGCGGCGTCACGCGACCAAGCGCGTGCGGCGGCTGTTCGGTCACCTCTACGCGGTGCCGTCGCTCGGTTCGCTCGATACGGCTGCGCGGCATCGCGTGCGGATCGACGCGAAGCGGCTGCGCTATGCGCTCGAATTCTTCGCGTCGCTCGCGTCGCGCCGCACGCGCAACGAAACGGTGAAGACGCTCGCGCGCGTGCAGAGCGTGCTGGGCGACGCGAACGACATGATCGGCGCGCTGCGTCATCTCGAGCAGCTGGGCGCGCCCGCCGACCAGCTGGGCTTCGTGCGCGGTTACGGCGCCGCGCTCGAACGGCGCGCGGCGGCCGACGCCGAGACGCTGCTCGCCAGCCTGCGCGCGCCGAAGCTCGACGGCCGGGCGCGCTGAGCGGCGCGCGCCCGCGTCCCTATTCGCGTTCCTATAATGGCCGCCCGTATTCTTCCGACAGACCGATGACCGACGCGTCGCCTCCTTCTTCCTCCGCCGAACCGCTCGCACTGGGCGGCGAACTTTGGCTGCGCGCCGGGCCGCAGACGCTCGGCGGCGCGAACCGCATCGCGCTGCTCGCGGCGATCGGCGAAACCGGCTCGATCACGCGCGCGGCGAAGGCCGTCGGGCTCAGCTACAAGGCCGCCTGGGATGCGATCGACACGATGAACAACCTGGCCGGCGAGCCGCTCGTCACGCGTTCGACCGGCGGCAAGGGCGGCGGCGGCACGACGCTCACGCCGCGTGCCGCATCGCTGATCGCCGCGTACCGCACCATCGAGCGCGAGCATCGGCGCTTCATCGAGGCCGCCAGCGCGGCGGTGTCCGGTTTCGACGTCGACTGGGCGCTGATCGGGCGGATCGGGATGAAGACGAGCGCGCGCAATCAGCTGTTCGGCAAGGTCGCGACGATCGTGCGCGGCACGGTGAACGACGAGGTGACGCTCGCGCTGCCGGGCGGCCAGACGATCGTGGCCGTGCTCACGCACGAAAGCGCCGATGCGCTCGCGTTGCGGCCGGGCGCCGATGCCTGTGCGCTCGTGAAGGCGTCGTGGGTCGTGCTGGCCGTCGACGACGACGCAGATCGCGAGGCCGGCGCCATCTCGAAGATATCGGCGCGCAACCAGCTGCACGGTACCGTCGACACCATCGCGGCGGGCGCGGTCAACAGCGAGGTGACGCTTGCGCTCGACGGCGGCGGCACGCTCACCGCCGTGATCACGAACGAGAGTGTCGGCGCGTTGCAGCTCAAGGCCGGGCGGCGCGCGATCGCGCTGTTCAAGGCGTCGAGCGTGATTCTGGCGGTGACGGGCTGAGCGGGATGGCGGCGAGGTGACGCTTGCGCTCGACGGCGGCGGCACGCTCACTGCCGTGATCACGAACGAGAGTGTCGGCGCGTTGCAGCTCGAGGCCGGGCGGCGCGCGATCGCGCTGTTCAAGGCATCGAGCGTAATTCTGGCGGTGACGGGCTGAGCGTGATGGCGGCGGCACGCTCACTGCCATGATTACGAGCGACGGTGTCGGCGCGTCGCGCCTCAACGCCGGGCGGCGCGCGATCGCCGGCGGCGTTACAGACGGATCGTGCGATAGCAGCCGCGCCGCTCACCAGCACATGCGCGCTGCGCTCGCGCGTTCGTAGCATTCCGCCGCATGCCGCCGCTGCGACTCCGGTCGCGCGCACACCGCGCCTCGCGCGCTCGTGCGTCGGCATGCTCACGTCACGCGCGATGGCCACGCCGCGGGCGGCGTCGCGGCCTGCACGCGCCCGTCGCTGAGTTGCACGACCTGATCGCCGAAGGCGGCGACGTCGTCGGGATCGTGCGAAATCAGCACCATCGGGATATCGAGCCGCGCCTGTAGCTCGGCCAGCTCGTGACGCATGCGCTGACGCATCGTGCGGTCGAGCGCGGCGAACGGCTCGTCGAGCAGCAGGATGCGCGGCTGCGAGACCAGCGCGCGCGCGAGCGCGACGCGCTGTTTCTGCCCGCCCGACAGCTGCGCCGGAAACTGCCCGGCTAGCGCGTCGAGCTCGAACGCGTGCAGCCAGTACGCGACTTCCGGCGGCACCGCGTTCGCGCGCGGGTTGCGCAGCCCGCCGGTGAGCCCGAACGCGATGTTCTGACGTACATTCAGATGCGGGAACAGCGCGTAGTCCTGGAACAGATAGGCGACGCGGCGCGCGCGGGTCGGCACGTCGATGCCGCGCGCGGCGTCGAACAGCGCTTCGCCGTTCAGCGTGATCGTGCCTTCGTCGGGCGCGAGCAAGCCGGCGATCGCCTGCAGCGTCATGCTCTTGCCGGCGCCCGAAGGCCCGAACAGCACGACGCGCTGCGTATCGGCCGTGAACGACACGTCGAGCGTGAAGCGGCGCTCCGTGTTCGCGTAGGTCTTGCGGATAGCCACGGCGAGGCTCATGCAAGCCTCCGTCGCGCACGCGTAGCCGTTCGAGCGCCCGTCGCGCGCGGCGCCGTACTGCGATGCGGATGCGGCGTGCGTGTCATGTCGGTTCGCTCCGGGCCGCGCGCGCGGGCACGAGCCAGCCGGCTGCGAGCAGTACGAGCACGCAGGTGATCGACGTCACGATCACCAGGAAGTTGGCCGTGCCGTCGTCGCCGGCCTGCACCGCCGCATAGATCGCGACCGACAGCGTCTGCGTGCGGCCGGGCAGGTTGCCGGCGATCATCAGCGTCGCGCCGAATTCGCCCAGTGCGCGCGCGAACGCGAGCAGCGCGCCGGCCAGAATGCCGCGTGCGGCGAGCGGCAGCGTCACGCGGAAGAACACTGCGGCTTCGCCGAGCCCGAGCGTGCGCGCCGCGCGTTCGAGATGCGGATCGACACCCTCGAACGCGGCGCGCGCCGATTTCAGAATGAGCGGAAAGGCCACGACCATCGACGCGATCACCGCGCCCTGCCACGTGAACACCAGCTCGATGCCGAGCCGGTCGAGCCAGGCGCCGAGCCAGCCGCGCCGGCCGAGCAGCACGAGCAGGTAATAGCCGAGCACCGTCGGCGGCAGCACCAGCGGCAGCGTCAGCAGCGAATCGAGCAGATCCCGCAGCGGCGAGCGCCAGCGGGCGAGCATGAAGGCAGCCGCGACGCCGAGGACGATGTCGAGCGCCGTCGCCCAGCCGGCCACTTTCAGCGACAACAGCAGCGGCACCCACGCGTCCTGCATCATGCGGCGCTCACTTGCCCGCGGGCTTGAAGCCGAACGTCGACAGCACGGCCTGCCCCTGCGGCGACACGACGAAATCGATGAACGACTGCGCCTGCGCGGTATGGCGGCTGTCCTTGACGACCGCGATCGGATAGGTGATGGGCGTCTGCGTCGGCACGGTCAGCGCGACCTTCACGCGACCGGGCATGATCGCCGCGTCGGTGCCGAACACGAAGCCGGCATCGACTTCACCGCGCGCGACGTAGTCGAGACTCTGGCGCACGTTGGCGGCCAGTACGCCCTTCGCGCTGACGGCGTCCCATACGCCCGCCGCACGCAGCGCGCCTTCGGTGTAGCGGCCGACCGGCACCGACGCCGGGTCGCCGTACGCGATGCGCTTCACGCCGGGCCCACTCAGATCTTTGAGCGTGGTCGGTGCCGGCGTGCGGCTGTCGGCCGGCACGATCAGCACGAGCGAGTTCGCGGCGAAATCGCGGCGCGTGCCGGGCACGATGACCTTTTCGCCGACCGCGCGATCCATCGCCTTCTGATCGGCCGACGCGAACACGTCGGCCGGCGCGCCCTTGGCGATCTGCTGCATCAGCACGTCCGACGCGCCGAAGTTGAACAGCACTCTGGTTTCGGGGTGCTGCTTCTGGTAGGCGTCGCCGACCGCCTTGAACGCGTTCGTCAGGCTGGCCGCGGCCGACACGACGAGCTCGTCGGCGGCGCGGGCCGGCGCGCTGAACGCGATGGCGACGCCGAGCGCGGCGCACGGCAGCAGGCGGAGCAGGGTACGGCGAAGCGGGCGGGCGGTCGGGCGCATGGTCGGGTCGTCTGAACGGTCGAAAACCGTAATCGTAATATAGCGCCGGTTATAACGCTCGGCATACTGCAGATGCGGCGCTGCTCATGATGGGACGGAACGTGGAAAAAGGCGCTGGAACGACGGCTGCGTGCGGACTCAGGCGTGCAGCGGCGCCGACGCGGCGGTGCGGTGCAGCGTGGACGGCTGCGACGCCGGCCGATAGTTCGGATTGGCCTTCCAGCGTGCGCGCACGAACGGCCGCTCGTGCCCCGACAGCTCGAGCGCGACGCGCGTGACCCAGCGGTGCGACGGCACCGTGATGCCGTGCAGCGCAACGGTCACGAGCGCGAGGCTGGCGACCACGGCCGGCACCGACCAGCGATGCGGCACGGCGTGCCACGAGCCCGCGATGAACGCCAGCGCGGCGAGCGCGCCGACGATGCAGCCCGTGATGGCTTCGGACGGCGAATGCGCGGCGAGCGCGACGCGCGACACGCCGACCGCAATGCCGGCCGCGAGGCCGAGCGCGACGCCGGCGATCCGCACGGCGGTGCGCATGCGGATCAGCGCGAGGAACATTGCGACCGGATAGACCGACGTCGACAGCATTGCATGGCCGCTGAACCCGGTGAAATCCCACGCGCGGATGCCGATACCCCAGCCGAGGAATGCGATCTTGGTCAGCGCGACGACGCCGATCGCGCCCGCGAGCACGCCGAGCCACGCGGCCGAGCGCTGCCACGAGTAGCCGAGCGCGAGCCATACGGCGATCGTGATCGCGAGCGGCAACGTCAGGCCGGCGCCACCGAACGCGGTGATCGTGATCCACAAGTGAGCGGGCAGGTCGAACATCGGGAAGGGAACGAGCTGAGGCGGGACGAATGCTTGAATCAACGCGCGAGCCGGGCAGAACGACTACAACGGATACGTGCGGCCAAACCCCAGTATAGCGCCGCGCCTGATCGAGGCCCGTTTTTCGCCGGTCGATGGAACTACCGCGGCGCAGGAAAAATCTCATGAACAGTGTTATGGTGCATTGCACAAACTTGAACGATGCGCTCCTGCGTCGTGCCCTTTTTTCTGAATGCGAGCTCGATCGATGACCAAAAGTCTGACGAAGGTATGGCTGGGCGGCATGAAACGCATGCTGTCTCCGGCTGCGCAGCGCGCTGCGCGCGATGCGCAGCGGATCGCACGTGAAACGCTGGAGGCCGCCGCGGCGCCCATTGCGGCCGAGCTGTCGCCGGTGCGCGAGTCGCGCGTGCGTCCGCGCGCGGCGGCATGGGCAACCGGCGAATGGACGCGCGGCGAGCATCCGATGGCGCCCGCGCTCGGCCGGCTGGTCCAGCAGCTTGCGTACGCGCTGTACGTGCCGCAGGGCCGCCGACGCGGTCCGATGCCGCTCGTCGTGATGCTGCACGGCTGCCAGCAATCGGCCGACGAGTTCGCGCAAGGCACGCGGATGAATCTGCTGGCCGATCAGCACGGGTTCGCCGTGCTGTATCCGGAGCAGTCGATGCGCGCGCATGCGCACGGTTGCTGGCACTGGTATGAGGATACCGACCGGGCGGGCCGCGGCGAAGCCGATGCCGTCGCGTCGCTGGTCGACGCCGTCGTCGACGAGCACGGCTTCAACGCCTCGCGCGTATACGTGGCCGGCCTGTCGGCCGGTGCCGGCCTCGCGACGTTGCTGGCGCTGCACCATCCGGAGCGCTTCGCGGCGGTCGCGCTGCACTCCGGGCCGGCGCTCGGCGAAGCCAATTCCGGGATCAGCGCAATGGACGTGATGCGCCGCGGCCTGCGGCAGAACCCGGCCGCGGCGGTCGATGCGCTCGTCGATGCCGGCGCGTATCCGGGCATGCCGGCGCTGATCGTTCAGGGCGATGGAGATCACGTCGTCGCGCCGAAGAATGCCGATCAGCTGGCCGTCCAGTTCATGCGTCTGAACGGGCTGGCGGACAGCCGCGGCGCGCTGCGCGGCGGCGAGCGCGTGGAAACGCGGTCGGCCGGCGCGCAAATCACCGAGGTGCGACGGGAAGGCGTGCCGGTCGTGCGCCTGTGTCACGTGAAAGGGCTCGATCATGCATGGGCCGGCGGCGACGAAGCCGTGCCGTTTCACGCGGCCGTCGGTCCCGACGCGAGTGCGATGATCTGGTCGTTTTTCGAAAGCAATCGCCGCACTGTGGCGACGGAACGACGGGTGGTGTGATCGACGCTGGCAAGGAACTAGGGTTTTCCCTATAATACGGGAAAACCCTAGTCAAAGACCTTTCCGATAGCGAGATCGAACATGTACCTGCTGAGCCACCTCTTCCTGATGCTGACCAAGAACGCCGACCGGGCCGCGAAAGAGCGCGCCGACGCATACCTGGCCGAAGCGACCGACATTTACGACCTCGAATTCCGTATGCGCAAGATCGATCGCGAAGCGGCGATGAACCGTCCGTTCTCGATCGGCGCCCGCTAAGCGGCGCGACGCGTGCCGGCGTCGTCGCCGGCATGGAGAACCACGCAGAGAAGGGCGTGTGCGGCTACTGGGCCGCACACGCCCTTTTTGCATCCGCTGCGGCGCGTTGCGTCAGATGACCGTGAGACGCACCGGCACGTTGTTGCGGGTTGCGTTCGAATACGGGCACACGTGGTGCGCCTTGTCGACGAGCGCTTGCGCGTCGGCCTTGTCGAGGCCCGGCAGCGACACGCGCAGTTCGATGTCGAGGCCGAAGCCGCCCGCGTCGTTCGGGCCGATGCCCACTTCGGCGGTCACTTGCGTGTCGGCCGGCAGCGTCTGCTTGTTCTGGCCGGCGACGAACTTCATCGCGCTCAGGAAACATGCGGAGTAGCCTGCCGCGAACAACTGTTCCGGGTTCGTGCCTTCCGCGCCCGTGCCGCCCAGCTCGCGCGGTGCGGCCAGCTTCACGTCCAGCTTGTTGTCGGCCGAAACGGCGCGGCCGTCGCGGCCGCCGGTGCTCGTTGCGCTCGTCTTGTATAGAACGTTCATCGTGCAACTCCTGTCGGTAGAAGTGAGGAGAGCGGACCGGCGACATGCTGCCGCCGGCCACCCGATCAATATAGAACACAAATGATTAGTGCGCAAATTAATTTCGGCGACACGGTCGGGCTGAGCACGAACATCGTGCGGTCGCTTCGTCAATCGCCGTTGGCGGCCGCCAGTGCATCGTGCAGCTGCTGCAGATCCGCGCGCAGCCTCATGAGGAATTCGGGCGTCTGCTGCATTGCACAAAAAAGATCGGCGGGGACCGAGCGCGCCTGGTCCTTCAGCGCGCGGCCTTCCGGCGTCACCCGCACGTTCACGACACGCTCGTCGGTGGTGCTGCGCGCGCGTTCGACGTAGCCGAGCGCCTCCAGCCGCTTCAGCAGCGGCGTGACGGTGGCCGGGTCGAGGTCGAGACGCGCCGCGATGTCCTTCACCGCGATGTCGTCGCGCTCCCACAGCACGAGCATCGCCAGATATTGGGGATAGGTCAGCGACAGCTTGTCGAGCAACGGCTTGTACGCCTTCGTCATCGCATGCGAAGTCGAATAGAGCGCGAAGCAGAGTTGCTCGTCGAGGGTCTGAGGCAGGGAAGGCGTGCGGTCCATGATCCGATGGGGCGCGAAACGGCGCTGACGATTTGCACGCAAATTATTTTGCGCGCAAACGGCTTGCTTGAACAGCGCGCGGGCAGCGGGGCTGGATGAGGCGGTCGGGCGACCGCCAAGGACGGGATAGGGCCGGCCGAGCAAGCCGGCCGACCGCCGTTTCAGCGACCCGACATCGGCGTCGCCGTGCCCGGCTCCTGCACGCCGAAGCAGCCGCGATAGGTCGCGTAGAACGAGCAGTACATCATCGTGACGATCACGATCGTCACCGGCATCATGATCGTCAGCACGTAGGCGCCGGCGCCGAGCGCCTGCAACAGCAGCGACAGGCCGAACGACGTGCCGAGCGCGATGCCGAACCACAGCAGCCCGTACACCAGGAACGCGCCGCGATTGCGCCAGCAGCTGACGATGCTGAAGAACAGCGCCTTCGCCGGCGGGATGTCGTGCCACGCGGTGAGCACCGGCGCGAACCAGAACAGCATCGCGACCGGCGTGTAGAGCAGCGTGGCGAGGAGCAGCGCACCGAGCGTGCGCTGCGCGGCGAGCGACTCCGGCGTCGGATTCGTGTCGCCGGTCGTGCCGAGCATCATGTGGAGCAGGCCGCCGCCGTCGACCAGCGACGACGCGGCGAACACCAGCACCATCAGCGCGACGTAGACGACGCCGAGCACCAGCAGCCGCTGCGTCGCGGTCTTTCCGTACGACCGGAAGCCGTCGACGAGGATCGTCGGCATCACCGGCTTGCCGGCCACGGTGTCGCGGCACGCGGCCATGAAGCCGACCGCGATGCCGGGGATGAACACCAGCGGCAGCGCCGCGCCGACCACCGGCACCATCGACACCAGCGTGATCGCCAGCAGGTACGTGAAGAACAGCGTGATGAACGCGAGCGGGTTCCGGCGGAACAGCCAGATGCCTTGACGGAACCAGACATAGCCCGCTTTCGCGGGTACTTCGATCAGTTGCATGCGGTGTGGGTCTCGGGAAGCGCGGGCGTGTGGGCGATACGCTCACGGAGAATGCGTTCGAAATGACCGGGATCGTGCGGCTTCAGCATTTCGGCCGCGCGCGGCAGGTAGAAGTCGTACAGGCGGGACACCCAGAACCGGTACGCGCCGGCGCGCAGCATGTCGCTCCAGTGGCGGCGCTCCTCGGCGGTGAACGGCCGCACGGTCTGGTATGCGCGCAGCAGCGCGTCGGCGCGCGCGGTGTCGAGCACGCCGGTCGCGAGGTCGACGCACCAGTCGTTGACGGTCACCGCGACGTCGAACAGCCATTTGTCGCAGCCGGCGAAATAGAAGTCGAAGAAGCCGCCGAGCCGTACGTCGTGGCCGGTGCCGGGCGCCGCGTGCGCGAACAGCACGTTGTCGCGGAACAGATCGCAGTGGCACGGGCCGCTCGGCAGCGCCGCGTAGTCGTCCGATGCGAAGAACGCGGCCTGGTGCGCGAGTTCGCTTTCGAGCAGCGCGCGCTGCGCGTCGGAAATGAACGGCACGATCGCCGGCACGTTTTCCTGCCACCACGGCAGGCTGCGCAGGTTCGGCTGCTGGCGCGCGTAGTCGCGCCCCGCCAGGTGCATGCGCGCCAGCATCTGGCCGACTTCGATGCAGTGTTCGACGCCGGGCGCGAGCTCCGCGGCGCCGTCGAGCTTGGTCACGATCGCGGCCGGCTTGCCGTGCAGCAGGCCGAACAGGGCGCCGTCGTCGCGCGGCACCGGGTCCGGCACCGGCACGCGATGGCTTGCCAGGTGGCGCATCAGGTCCAGATAGAACGGCAGCTGTTCGGCCGTCAGCTTCTCGAAGATCGTCAGCACGTATTCGCCGCGCGTCGTCGTCAGGAAGAAGTTGCTGTTTTCGATGCCGGACGGAATGCCGCGGAACGCTAGCACGTCGCCCAGTTCGTAGTGGCGCATCCATTGCGCGAGATCGGAGTCGGAAACAGCGGTGAAAACGGCCATGCGAGATGCGTCTGGTCAGTTGTCGACGCGCGCGGCGTGCGGCGCGACGGGAATGGAGGGAGCGCGGCGCGCCGCGCCGAAACCGGCGCGGCGTCGCGCAAATCAATAGTGCAGGTTCACCGACGGCAGGCGCGTGATCGGCACGCCGGCGTCGTGCGGCTTCGGCGACGTGTCGATCGACGAGCTCATCTGATAGCGCGTGCCGAAATTCGACTTCACGTCGATCTCGACCGGCTTGCCGCGATCGCGATACTCGGTGACTTCGGTGCCGTTCTTGCTTTTTTCGTGAAAGCTCGGCGTGCGGCGGATGTCGGCGAAGTCGACCTTGGACGTGACTTCGGCGCCCGGCCGGTTGATCTTGCGGAGATCGGGCAGGCCGGCGGCTTCGTTGGCCTCGGCGCGCGCCTGCGCGTCGGCGTCCGACGTGCTGCCGGCCGCGTACGCGGCTCCGGCGGCGGCAAACGTGCCAGCAAGCGCGGCGGCGACGACGAGAATGAGCGGCTTCATGATGAGTCTCCAGTGAACCCGCCGATTTTAGCAAATTACTGCGTGCAGCCCGCCCGTCGCGTGCGACCGCCGTGGCTGCGCGGAGCCATGAGCGTGACCGGGTTCCGTGGTAATGTGGTCCGATCAGATGAGGTGACGAAAATGAAGAACGATTTGAGCCGCCGGCACCGCGTGCTGACGCCCGAAAGCCCACCCGTCGAAGCCTTCGACGATTCCATCGCCGCCGTCGCGCGACTGTCGGCCATCTACGACACCAACACGGGTTTCCTGCGCGATGCGTTCGCGCGCTACCGGCGCCACGAACCGATCACCGAGCACGTGCGCGCGTGCTATCCGTTCGTGCGGATTCGCACCGACGTCAACACGCACGTCGATTCGCGCCGCTCGTACGGCTTCGTCGCCGGCCCCGGCGTGTTCGAGACGACCGTCACGCGCCCCGACCTGTTCGCGAACTACTATCGCGAGCAACTTCGCCTGTTGTCGAAAAACCATCACGTGAAGATCGAGATCGGCGTCTCGTCGCAGCCGATTCCCGTGCACTTCGCGTTTCCCGAGGGCATCCACCTCGAAGGCGAGCTCGACCGCGACCGCCTGCTCGCGATGCGCGACATCTTCGACACGCCCGATCTGTCGTATCTCGACGATCGCATCGTCAACGGCACGTTCGAGCCGGCGCCCGGCGAGCCGCATCCGCTCGCGCTGTTCACCGCGGCGCGCGTCGACTTCTCGCTGCACCGGCTGCGCCATTACACGGCCACGTCTCCGACGCACTTCCAGAATTACGTGCTGTATACGAACTACCAGTTCTACATCGACGAGTTCGTGAAGCTCGGCCGCACGCTGATGACGGAAAGCAGCGATCCCGACGTGCGTGCGTACCGCAGTCAATACAGTTCGTTCGTGGAGCCGGGCGATGTGGTCACGTACAACGCGAACCTCGGCAGCGAGCCGGTCGAGGGCGCCGCGCCGCCGCGTCTGCCGCAGATGCCCGCGTACCACCTGAAGCGCGCGGACGGCAGCGGCATCACGATGGTCAACATCGGCGTCGGCCCGTCGAACGCGAAGACGATCACCGATCACATCGCGGTGCTGCGTCCGCACGCGTGGGTGATGCTCGGTCATTGCGCGGGCCTGCGCAACACGCAGCGCCTCGGCGACTACGTGCTCGCGCACGGCTACGTGCGCGAGGACCACGTGCTCGACGCCGACCTGCCGCTGTGGGTGCCGATCCCCGCGCTCGCCGAAGTGCAACTCGCGCTGGAGCGCGCGGTGGCCGAGGTCACGCAGCTCGAAGGCACCGAGCTCAAGCGCGTGATGCGCACGGGTACGGTCGCGAGCGTCGACAACCGCAACTGGGAATTGCGCGATCATCGCGAGCCCGTGCAGCGGCTGTCGCAGAGCCGCGCGATCGCGCTCGACATGGAAAGCGCGACGATCGCCGCGAACGGGTTCCGGTTCCGCGTGCCGTACGGCACGTTGCTGTGCGTGTCGGACAAGCCGTTGCACGGCGAGCTGAAGCTGCCGGGCATGGCCGATACGTTCTATCGCGGTCAGGTCGATCAGCATCTGCAGATCGGCGTGAAGGCGATGGAAATCCTCCGCACCAACGGACTCGACAAGCTGCACAGTCGCAAGCTGCGGAGCTTTGCCGAGGTGGCGTTCCAGTAACCTCACGTCGCAGCGCAGTTGCGCGTGCAACGACGAAGGCCGCATGCGAACCGTGGTTCGCATGCGGCCTTCTTGTTGGTGCGTTACACGGCGCGATCAGCGCGCCGCGCGGATGCTCAGCACTCGCCCTTCTTCGCGTGTCCCGGCGGGCAGTGATAGCCGCCGCGCGGTTCGTGCCGGTAGCCGCGTTCGTGGTCTTCCCATTCACGGCGCTCCCAGTAGCGACGGCCGTCCCAATAGCGGTCGCCGTGCCAGCCGACGATCACCGCAGGCGCGGGGGCGACGATCACCGGCGCCGCGGTGCCGATGTTCACGTCGACGTTGACGGCGTGGGCGAGGCCGGACACCGTGAGACCGAGGCCGGCGAGAGAAAGGGCGAGCAGCGTGGGTTTCATGTTGTTTTCCGTGATGTCGTGATCAGATGCCGGTGCGACGCGATGGACGCGAGGGGGAATCGTTTCCACCGGGGGGACGCCGCGCCGACGAGATGCAGTGTGCTGGCGCGCGACGAAAAATGCGAGCCGCGTTTGTAACGGCTGATTGGCGCCGGGCGCGGCCGTGTCGGCCACCACGTTCGGCGCGATTTGACAATGAGGGTTCACGGCCAAGCAACGTCGTGCGACGTTGCGCGCGAATTTGACATTCGACCGCACGCGGCCGCGCGGCGCCGATTAATGCGAGGTTACAAAATGACACGCGGCAGGCAGCGCAATCGCGCCGCCTGCCGCGTGTGGACCGCGCGCTGCCGGCAATGCGCCGGCAGCGGCATCGTCCCGGTTACAGATAGAACATGCGGTCTTCTTCGGGGCGCGGCGGTTCGTCGTCGCCTTCCGGGCCTTCTTCTTCGCCGCTGTCCTCGTAGAAGGCGAGCACGGCGTCGAGCACCTGGTCGGGATCGTCGATCACCT
Source organism: Burkholderia sp. B10 (assembly GCF_004368385.1). Taxonomy (NCBI): domain Bacteria; kingdom Pseudomonadati; phylum Pseudomonadota; class Betaproteobacteria; order Burkholderiales; family Burkholderiaceae; genus Burkholderia; species Burkholderia sp. B10. The sequence continues at coordinate 65,596 of NZ_PQMX01000015.1, forward strand.
GCATCAGGTCCATGTCTTCGGGATTGATCAGGCCCATCGGAATCAGCTGGTCGCGGAACCACTGCAGCAGCCCCTTCCAGAACTCGCTGCCGACGAGGATGATCGGCACGAGCCGCGACTTCTTCGTCTGGATCAGCGTGAGCACTTCGGACAGTTCGTCGAGCGTGCCGAAGCCGCCCGGCATCACGATCACCGCGTCGGAGTTCTTGACGAACGTGACCTTGCGCGTGAAGAAGTGGCGAAAGCGCAGCGAGATGTCCTGGTAATGGTTGCCGGCCTGCTCATGCGGCAATTCGATGTTCAGGCCGACCGACGGCGCCTTGCCGGCGTGCGCGCCCTTGTTCGCCGCTTCCATGATGCCGGGGCCGCCGCCGGAGATCACCGCGAAGCCGGCGTCGGACAGTTTGCGGGCGATTTGCGCGGCGAGCTTGTAGTGCGGCGTGTCGGGCTTGAGGCGGGCAGAACCGTAGATGCTGACGGCCGGACGGATCTCCGACAGGTACTCGGTTGCCTCGATAAACTCTGCCATAATCGTGAACATCTGCCACGATGCGCGCGCCTTCTTGGCCGTCGCGCGTTCTTGATCTGCGAGCGAACGCAGACTCGGAATCACTTTTCTCTTGTTCATAATGCCTGAAGAACGAAATCTGGAAGGTAAGACCCTGCTATTGGTTGACGGTTCGAGCTATCTGTATCGGGCTTACCATGCGATGCCTGATCTGCGTGGCCCTGGCGGGGAGCCGACCGGAGCGCTCTACGGAATCATCAACATGCTGCGCCGTATGCGCAAGGAAGTCAGTGCAGAGTATAGCGCTTGCGTGTTCGATGCAAAGGGCAAGACGTTCCGCGACGACCTTTATGCCGACTATAAGGCAAACCGTCCGTCGATGCCGCCCGATCTCGCCTTGCAGGTCGAGCCGATTCACGGCGCGGTGCGCGCGCTCGGCTGGCCGCTGCTGATGGTCGAGGGCGTCGAGGCCGACGACGTGATCGGCACGCTCGCGCGCGAGGCCGAGCAGCGCGGGATGAACGTGATCGTGTCGACCGGCGACAAGGATCTCGCACAGCTCGTGACCGAGCGCGTCACGCTCGTCAACACGATGACGAACGAGACGCTCGATCGCGACGGCGTGATCGCGAAGTTCGGCGTGCCGCCCGAGCGCATCATCGATTACCTCGCGCTGATCGGCGACACCGTCGACAACGTGCCGGGCGTCGAGAAGTGCGGGCCGAAGACGGCCGTGAAGTGGCTGTCGCAATACGACAGCCTCGACGGCGTGATCGAGCACGCAGGCGAGATCAAGGGCGTGGTCGGCGACAACCTGCGCCGCGCGCTCGACTTCCTGCCGCTCGGCCGCAAGCTCGTGACCGTCGACACGGCCTGCGATCTCGCACCGCATCTCGAATCGATCGAGGCGTCGCTGAAGACCGACGGCGAAGCACGCGACCTGCTGCGCGACATCTTCGCGCGTTACGGCTTCAAGACATGGCTGCGCGAGGTCGACAGCGCACCGCCGGAAGGCGGCGGCGCCGACGCGCGCGACGGCGAGCCGGCGCCGGTGGTCTCAACCGACATCGTGCGCGAGTACGAGACGATCCAGACCTGGGCGCAATTCGACGCGTGGTTCGCGAAGATCGATGCAGCCGCACTGACGGCGTTCGACACCGAAACCACGTCGCTCGATCCGATGACCGCACGACTCGTCGGGCTGTCGTTTTCGGTCGAGCCGGGCAAGGCCGCGTATCTGCCGGTCGCGCATCGCGGGCCCGATCTGCCCGAGCAACTGCCGCTCGACGACGTGCTCGCGCGCCTGAAGCCGTGGCTCGAAGCGGCCGACCGCAAGAAGGTCGGCCAGCATCTGAAGTACGACGCGCAGGTGCTCGCGAACTACGACATCGCGCTGAACGGCATCGAGCACGACACGCTGCTCGAGTCGTACGTGCTCGAATCGCACCGCACGCACGACATGGACAGCCTCGCGCTGCGCCATCTGGGCGTCAAAACGATCAAGTACGAAGACGTCGCAGGCAAGGGCGCGAAGCAGATCGGCTTCGACGAGGTGGCGCTCGACCAGGCCGCCGCGTACGCGGCCGAAGACGCCGACATCACGCTGCAGCTGCATCACGTGCTCTATCCGCAGATCGCACGCGAAGCGGGCCTCGAGCGCGTGTATCGCGAGATCGAGATGCCGGTGTCGCTGGTGCTGCGCAAGATGGAGCGCACCGGCGTGCTGATCGACGACGCGCTGTTGCACGCGCAAAGCAACGAGATCGCGACGCGGCTCATCGAGCTCGAAGGGCAGGCGTACGAGCTGGCCGGCGGCGAATTCAATCTCGGCTCGCCGAAGCAGATCGGCCAGATCTTCTTCGAGAAGCTGCAGTTGCCGGTCGTGAAGAAGACGCCGAGCGGCGCGCCGTCCACCGACGAAGAAGTGCTGCAGAAGCTCGCCGAGGATTACCCGCTGCCGAAGCTGCTGCTCGAGCATCGCGGGCTGTCGAAGCTGAAGTCGACCTACACCGACAAGCTGCCGCGCATGGTGAACCCCGCCACAGGCCGCGTACACACGAACTATGCGCAGGCCGTGGCGGTCACCGGCCGGCTCGCGTCGAACGAGCCGAACCTGCAGAACATCCCCGTGCGCACGGCCGAAGGCCGGCGCATTCGCGAAGCGTTCATCGCGTCGCCGGGCCATCGGATCGTGTCGGCCGACTATTCGCAGATCGAATTGCGGATCATGGCGCACATCTCCGGCGATGCGTCGTTGCTGCGCGCGTTCGCGCACGGCGAGGACATCCACCGCGCGACCGCGGCCGAAGTGTTCGGCGTGACGCCGCTCGAGGTGAATTCGGATCAGCGCCGCATCGCGAAGGTGATCAACTTCGGGTTGATCTACGGGATGAGCGCGTTCGGACTCGCATCGAATCTCGGCATCACGCGCGATGCGGCGAAGCTGTACATCGACCGCTATTTCGCGCGCTACCCGGGGGTCGCGCAGTACATGGAAGACACCCGTGCGGCGGCGAAGGACCAGGGCTATGTCGAAACGGTGTTCGGCCGTCGCCTGTGGCTGCCGGAAATCAACGGCGGCAACGGCCCGCGCCGGCAGGCGGCCGAGCGTGCCGCAATCAATGCACCGATGCAGGGCACGGCTGCCGATCTGATCAAGCTGTCGATGATCGCGGTCGACGACTGGCTCACGCGCGACCGGCTTGCATCGCGCATGATCATGCAGGTGCACGATGAACTGGTGCTCGAGGTGCCTGACGACGAGCTGTCGCTGGTGCGCGAGAAGCTGCCCGAAATGATGTGCGGCGTCGCGAAGCTGAAGGTGCCGCTGGTCGCCGAAGTCGGCGCCGGCGCGAACTGGGAAGAGGCCCACTGACGTATCGCGCGATTCCCGCTCCCTTCGGCATATTGTTGCGGGGATGCTGAATATCGAGATGGTTTGCTTGTGATCGACGCGCAAGCTCCGGACAATGCAGATCGGCAATTGATTGTTTCGGGGCTGCGCGCCCCGCGTTCCCTGGCTTGGACGCATCGGAGTGTGTTTCGAACTGCACATCGATGGTGTCCGAACCGGTTAATCCAGCGGGCGGCGCGAAGGCATCGCGTCTGCCTCGTCCGGCGGCAGCAGTGTCGAATCGCAAAGGGGGAATCGGATGCATCGGATTATCATCGTAGGCGGAGGCGCGGGCGGCCTCGAACTGGCGACCCGGCTCGGCGATCGTTACGGTGCGAGCGGCAATCGTCCCGCGCGTGCGCTCGTCACGCTCGTCGACCGCAATCCGACTCACATCTGGAAGCCGTTGCTGCACGAGGTCGCGGCCGGCAGCATGGACCCGTTCACGCAGGAGCTCGAATATGCGGCGCAGGCGCGCTGGCATGGCTTCGAGTTTCAGCAGGGCGAGCTGACCGCGCTCGATCGCACCGCGAAGCGCATCGCGCTGGCGCCGGTCAACGACAGCGACGGCGCGGAGCTGCTGCCCGCGCGCGATCTGGAATACGACACGCTGGTGATCGCGATCGGCAGCACGACGCACTTCTTCGGCGTGCAGGGCGCGGCGGAAAACGCGATCGCGCTCGATACGGTCGGCGAAGCCGAGCGCTTCCGCAAGCGCCTGATCGCTGCGTGCATGCGCGCCGAGCACCAGGCACCGGCTGAGCCCGCACCGGGCGCGGCCGCCGAGCCGCGCATCCAGGTCGTGATCGTCGGCGGCGGGGCGACGGGCGTCGAATTGTCGGCCGAACTGCGCAACACCGCGCAGGTGCTGTCCGTGTATGGGCTGCACAAGCTCGATCCGCGGCATGACGTCGGCATCGTGCTGATCGAATCGGGCCCGCGCATTCTCCCCGCGCTGCAGGAGCGCGTGTCGTCGGCGACGGCCGAACTGCTCGAGAAGCTCGGCGTTCGCCTGATGCTGGCCGAGCGCGTGACCGAAGTCGCGCCGGGATTCGTGCATACCGCGAGCGGCAAGGCCGTGCGCGCCGACCTCACGGTGTGGGCGGCCGGCATCAAGGCGCCGGCCGTGCTCGGGCAGCTGGACGGCCTGCAGGTCAACAAGCTCGGCCAGCTCGACGTGCGCCGTACGCTGCAGACCGTCATCGACGACAACGTGTTCGCACTCGGCGACTGCGCGGCATGCGCATGGCCCGGCCACGAACGCAACGTGCCGCCGCGCGCGCAGGCCGCGCATCAGCAGGCGAGCTTCCTGCTGAAGGCGATCGGATGCCGGCTCGACGGCCGGCCGCTGCCCGAGTTCACGTATCGCGATTTCGGTTCGCTCGTGTCGCTCGGCCACTTCAGCGCGGTCGGCAACCTGATGGGCGGGTTGATCGGCGGCAACATGCTGATCGAAGGGTTGTTCGCGCGGTTCATGTACATGTCGTTGTACCGGCTGCACGTCGCGGCGCTGCACGGCTATCCGCGCATGGTGCTCGATACGGTCGCGCACTGGCTGCGGCGGACGACGCTGCCGCGTGTGAAGCTGCACTAGTCGCGCGCGGTGGATGCGGGCATCGAGCGGGCAGCGCGTGACCGGCTGCGTCGATGCCCGCGGCACGTGCGATTGCCGCGCTGCGAGGTCCGCCTCCGACCAGCCGCGCACGCATGACGACACGCCGTTTCATTCGCGCGACGCGGTGGGTCGCGCGCCCGCCGACGAGCGGGACAGCCACGTCGGTAATCGAGTCTTACATCTCCGACAGTTGACGCGACAACGGATTATTGGGCATCTTGTGCGGGTTTCCGGTTGCGGCGGTGTGCCAGCCGCCGCGACATCCGCGTCGTTCGACGGCGCGACGCTCCGTCCGGTTCCGTTCGCGGCCATGACGGCGGCGCCCAATCGAGGAGTGCATTCATGTTGAAACCCGAAGTCGACAGCTTGGTCCCCCACGTTCCGTTCTCGCGCCGCAAGTTCATGCAGGCCGCGCTCGGCAGCGCCTTCGCGGCGGCCGTGCTGCCCGTGTCGGCGCAGACGATCACGACCGACAGCGCGGGGCTCGACGTCGACACGATCGAGATCCGTTCCGGCGATGCCAGCATCCCCGCGTATCGCGCGCAGCCGGTCGACAAGACGAATCTGCCGATCGTCATCGTGATCCACGAGATCTTCGGCGTGCATGCGCATATCGCCGATGTGTGCCGGCGCTTTGCGAAGCTCGGCTATCTCGCGATCGCGCCCGACCTGTTCGCGCGGCAGGGCAATGCGGCGAAGTATCCGACGATGAAGGATCTCTACGAGCACATCATCAGCAAGGTGCCCGACCGGCAGGTGACCGAGGATCTCGATGCGACCGTCGCGTGGGCCGGCAGGAACGGCGGCGATCCGGCGCGGCTCGGCGTGACGGGGTTCTGCTGGGGCGGCCGCCAGGCGTGGCTCTATGCGGAGCACAACCCGCACGTGCTCGCGGCGGTGGCGTGGTACGGCTTCGTCGAGGGCAAGACCGACGAGATGACGCCGTTCAATCCGGTCGATCATGCGTCGTTGCTGAAGGTGCCGGTGCTCGGCCTCTATGGCGAGAAGGACGCCAACATCACGCAGGCGTCGCTCGCCGACATGCGTAATGCGATCCAGACGAGCGATTCGAAGCGCGCGCGCCAGTCGGAGATCGTCGTGTATCCGGATGCCGGCCACGCGTTCTTCGCCGATTACCGGCCGAGCTACGTGAAGGCCGACGCCGAAGACGGGTGGAAACGCGCGATCGAGTGGTTCCAGAAGTACGGCGTGATGTAAGCGAACGGGCGGCGTCGGGAGCCGCCCGTTCGTCGCGCCGTGTCGGCGCTTACGGCGTGGGGCCGGTCGCGATCGGCCGCGCCGGATCGGCGCTCCATTCGCTCCACGAGCCCGGATACAGCGACGCGCCGTGCAGCCCCGCGATTTCGAGCGCGAGCGCGTTGTGGCATGCGGTCACGCCCGACCCGCATTGCAGGATCACGCTGTTCGGCTGGACGCCGGCCAGCAGTGCTGTGAACGTCTCGCGCAGCTCGTGGCCCGTCTTGAAGCGGCCGTCGGTCGAGAGATTGTCCTTGAAGAAGCGGTTGCGCGCGCCGGGAATATGGCCGCCGACACGATCGATCGTTTCGTTTTCGCCGCGATAGCGGTCCGGTGCCCGAGCGTCGATCACGATCCGCGCGCCCGACGCGATGTTCGCGAGCACGGCCGCAGCATCGATGGTCGACTCGAGCGGCGCGGCCGCGCGGAAGTCGCCGGCAGCCGGATGCTGCACGTCCGTCGTCAGCGGCTGGCCGGATGCCTCCCATGCCTGCAGACCGCCGTCGAGCACCGCCACGGAGTCGTGCCCGAGCCAGCGCAGCAACCACCACAGGCGCGCGGCATACGCGCCGCCGTGCGCATCATACGCAACCACCTGCTGGCCCTGCTTGACGCCGCGGCTGGCCATCAGCGAGGCCAGTGCGTCGCGGCTTGGCAGCGGATGGCGGCCGTTGGTGCCGGTCTTGCGCCCGGACAGGTCGCGATCGAGGTGCAGATACTGTGCGCCGGGAATATGGCCGGCTGCGTAAGCGGCTTCGCCCGCTGCCGGATCGGCGAGATCGAAGCGGCAGTCGAACACGGCGACGCTGCCCGGTGCCGCGGCCAGCCGCTCGGCGAGATTGGCGGCGGAGATGAGCGTGGTGTAGTGAGTGTGTGGCATGACGGCTCCCTGGAGTGCGAACGGCCCGATACCCGAAGTCTAAACAAAAAAGACGGGCCGAAGCCCGTCTTTTCATGATGCCGGATGCGTTACGCGGCCGGCCGTCGCGTGGGCGATCAGAGATCGCCGAGATGGCGGCGCAGGAACTCGTGGAAGTGCTGCATGCCGTCTTCCATCGGGCTCTGATACGGGCCGACCTGCGATTCGCCGCGCGCCATCAGCGCACGACGGCCTGCGTCCATCCGCATGGCGATTTCATCGTCCTCGACGGCCGTCTCCATATATGCGGCGCGCTCCGCCTCGACGAATTCGCGCTCGAACAGTGCGATTTCCTCGGGGTAATAGAACTCGACGATGTTGGTCGTCTTCTGCGGGCCGCGCGGAATCAGCCACGACACCACGAGCACGTGCGGATACCACTCGATCATCAGGCCCGGGTAATAGACCATCCAGATCGCCCCGAACTCAGGCGGTACGCCGTTGCGGAACTTGAGCACCTGCTCGTGCCACTTCTGGTAAGTCGCGCTGCCCGGCTTCGCGAGCGCGTTGTGCACGCCGACCGTCTGCACGCTGTACCATTCGCCGAACTCCCATTTGAGATCGTCGCACGACACGAAGCTGCCGAGGCCCGGGTGGAACGGGACGACGTGGTAGTCCTCGAGGTAGACCTCGATGAACGTCTTCCAGTTGTAATCGCACTCGTGCACTTCGACGTGATCGAACTGATATTCGGCGAAGTCGAAATGATGTTTCGTGCCGAGATTCGCGAGATCGCGCGCGACGTTGCGGCCTTCGGCCTCGAACAGTAGCCCCTGCCAGTTCTGCAGCGGGCTCTTGCCGAGGTTCAGGCACGGCTTGTCGGGGAAGTGCGGCGCGCCGAGCAGCCGGCCGTCCAGGTCGTAAGTCCAGCGGTGCAGCGGGCATACGATGTTCTGGGTGCGGCCGCGCCCATTGAGCATGATCGCCTGACGGTGACGGCAGACGTTCGACAGCAACTCGACCTGGTTCGCCTGATTGCGTACCAGCACGCGGCCTTCCTGTTCGGACGGCAGCGCAAAATAATCCCCCGCTTCGGGCACCATCAACTCGTGCCCGATGTAACGAGGTCCTTTCTTGAAGAGGGTTTCGATCTCGCGCTCAAGCAGCGCCTCATCGAAGTAAGCAGTGACTGGAAGCTGGCTATGAGCCGACTTCAACTGAAGCGCATCGCTCAGATTGGACATTCCCACTCCCGGTGATAGCGTGAAAGCAGTGAACAACCCAACCATCGAAAAATCGATTTAGGGAAACGGAGAATTATACCCGGATCCCCTCGTAAGGCCAGGATTAAGTGCCTGATTTGTGTCAATTTTTTGTCGGGCGTCGATGGGCCCGCGCATGGTCGGCGCCCGATACGGGGTCGCATGTGGGGCCGGGTACCCACGTCGGCAGGTCGGAAATTTCTCTTTTGCCGTAGAATGTCCGACTTGTTTTGCAATTTGACACCCTCGTCCATGGCGAAAACCGCATCCCCCGGCGACACCGCGGCCGGTAACGGCACCGAACCGTTGCCGGACAAGTACGAAACGGCGCTGGCGGAACTCGAATCGCTGGTTGCCCGGATGGAAGGCGGCGCGTTGAGCCTCGAGGATTCGCTTGCCGCGTATCGCCGCGGCGCGGCCCTCGTTGCGTTTTGCCAACAGCAGCTCGAGAAAGTGGAGCAACAGGTCCGCGTGCTCGACGGCGCGACGCTGAAGCCGCTTTCCTCCGGAACGGCCGCCACGGACGGCGACGACGACGATCTATGACATTCGAACAATGGATGCGGTCCGTACTTGACCGTGTCGAGGACGCACTCGGCCACTATTTGCCGGCCGACAACGTGGTGCCCACGCAACTCCACGAGGCGATGCGCTACGCGGTCCTCGGTGGGGGCAAACGCGTTCGCCCGCTGCTGTGCCATGCAGCGGGTGAGCTGACGGGCGCGACCGAAGCGGCGCGCAACGCGGCGGCGGCGGCGCTGGAGATGATCCACGTCTACTCGCTGGTGCACGACGACATGCCGTGCATGGACGACGACGCGCTGCGTCGCGGCAAGCCGACCGTGCACGTGCAGTACGACGAGCCGACGGCGCTGCTGGTCGGCGATGCGCTGCAGTCGCAGGCATTCGTCGCGCTGACGGATGCCGACGCGCTGTCGCCCGTGCAGCAGGCCGCGCTGGTGCGCGAGCTGGCGCTCGCGAGCGGCTCGATCGGCATGGCCGGCGGGCAGGCGATCGATCTGGCGAGCGTCGGCCTGAAGCTGACGCGCGAGCAGCTCGAGACGATGCACCGGATGAAGACCGGCGCGCTGTTGCGCGCCGCTGTGCGGATGGGCGCGCTGGCAGGCGAGACGCCGTCGGCGGATGCGATGGCCGCACTCGATGTGTACGCGGGGGCCGTGGGCCTGGCGTTCCAGGTCGTCGACGACATTCTCGACGTCACGACCGATTCGGCGACGCTCGGCAAGACGGCTGGCAAGGATGCAGCGAACGACAAGCCGACCTACGTATCGATCCTCGGCCTCGACGCATCGCGTGAGCTCGCAGCGCAGCTGCGCGCTGAAGCGCACGATGCGCTGAAACCGTTCGGCGCGCGCGCACAGCGTCTCGCCGAACTTGCCGACCTGGTAGTGAACCGGGTCAGCTGACGCGAAGCCCGCCGCTGCGCACACGCTACGGTGCGTGCAATAGAATGCGGGCGCGTTTGATTTCCTACAATGGAACGACGATGTACGACTTGCTGAAAACCATCGACGACCCGGCGGATCTGCGCCGCCTCGATCGTCGCCAACTGCAACCGCTCGCGGATGAACTGCGCGCGTTCGTGCTCGACAGCGTGTCGAAGACGGGCGGCCATCTGTCGTCCAACCTCGGGACGGTCGAGCTGACGATCGCGTTGCACTACGTGTTCAACACGCCGAACGACCGGATCGTCTGGGACGTGGGTCATCAGACCTACCCGCACAAGATCCTGACCGGCCGCCGCGACCAGATGCACACGCTGCGCCAGTACGACGGCATCTCGGGCTTCCCGCGCCGCAGCGAGTCCGAGTACGACACGTTCGGCACCGCGCATTCGAGCACGTCGATCTCGGCGGCGCTCGGGATGGCGATCGGCAGCCAGCTGAACGGCGACGACCGCTTCTCGATCGCGGTGATCGGCGACGGCGCGATGACGGCCGGCATGGCGTTCGAGGCGATGAACAACGCGGGCGTGTCGGAGGATGCGAAGCTGCTCGTGATCCTCAACGACAACGACATGTCGATTTCGCCGCCGGTCGGCGCGCTGAACCGCCATCTCGCACGCCTGATGTCGGGCCGCTTCTACGCGGCCGCGCGCGCGGGCGTCGAGCGCGTGCTGAGCGTGGCGCCGCCGGTGCTCGAGCTTGCGCGCAAGCTCGAGGAGCACGCGAAGGGCATGGTCGTGCCGGCCACGTTGTTCGAGGAATTCGGCTTCAACTACATCGGCCCGATCGACGGTCACGATCTCGATTCGCTGATCCCGACGCTGCAGAACATCCGCGAGCTGCGCGGTCCGCAGTTCCTGCACGTGGTCACGAAGAAAGGCCAGGGCTACAAGCTCGCCGAAGCCGATCCGGTGCTCTACCACGGCCCCGGCAAGTTCAATCCGGCCGAAGGCATCAAGCCGTCCGCCACGCCGGCGAAGAAGACCTACACGCAGGTGTTCGGCGAATGGCTGTGCGACGAAGCCGAGCGCGATTCACGCGTCGTCGGCATCACGCCGGCCATGCGCGAAGGCTCCGGCATGGTCGAGTTCGAGAAGCGCTTCAAGGATCGCTACTACGACGTCGGCATCGCCGAGCAGCACGCGGTGACGTTCGCTGGCGGGCTCGCGACCGAAGGGCTCAAGCCGGTCGTCGCGATCTACTCGACGTTCCTGCAGCGTGCGTACGACCAGCTGATCCACGACGTCGCGCTGCAGAACCTGCCGGTCGTGTTCGCGATCGACCGCGCGGGCCTCGTCGGCGCCGACGGTGCGACGCACGCGGGTGCATACGATCTCGCGTTCATGCGCTGCATCCCGAACATGACGATCATGGCCGCGTCCGACGAGAACGAATGCCGGCAGATGCTGCACACGGCGCTTCAGCAGCCGAACCCGACCGCCGTGCGCTATCCGCGCGGCTCGGGCACCGGCGTGGCGACGGTCAAGGAGTTCACCGCGCTTCCGATCGGCAAGGGCGAAGTGCGCCGCCGTTCGTCGCAGCCGGAAGGCAAGCGCGTCGCGATCCTCGCGTTCGGCACGATGGTCGCGCCGTCGCTCGCGGCGGCCGACGAGCTCGACGCAACGGTCGCGAACATGCGCTTCGTGAAGCCGATCGACGCGGCGCTCGTGCGTGAGCTCGCCGAGACGCACGACTATCTCGTCACGGTCGAGGAAGGCTGCCTGATGGGTGGCGCAGGTTCCGCGTGCGTCGAAGCCCTGATGGAGAGTGGGGTTATCCGACCCGTACTACAATTGGGCCTCCCTGACCAGTTCATCGATCACGGCGACCCCGCGAAGCTGCTGTCGCAATGCGGCCTCGACAGCGCGGGCATCGCGAAGTCGATTCGCGAACGCTTCCTCAGCCCGGTAGCCGATCTCGCCGGCGAGGCGAAGCGCGTCGCATAAACTGGCGCAACCGGTCTTCACTGATGCGACAAACATGGGCCTGCGGGCCCATGTTGCTTTTGTGCTGCCGCATGACGCGGCGTGCGCGTCGTCGGACGCGCGGACAACAAGGATTGAACAAGATGAACCAGATGAACCCCGCCTTCGTGATGCCCGACGTGCAAAGCACGGTCGATACCCGTCAGATTCCGATTCAGCGCGTGGGCGTGAAGGCGGTCCGGCATCCGTTGACGGTCTGCACCGAGAGCGGCGACGTGCAGCCGAGCGTCGGTGTCTGGAACCTCGACGTTCGCCTGCCGGCCGATCAGAAGGGTACGCACATGTCGCGCTTCGTCGCGCTGCTCGAAGAGAACCGTGCGCCGCTGACGGTCGAGCGTTTTCGCGCGATGCTCGCGTCGATGCTGGAGAAGCTGGAGGCGCAGGCCGGCCGCATCGAAGTGACGTTTCCGTACTTCGTGAACAAGACGGCGCCGGTGTCGGGCGTGCAGAGCCTGCTCGACTATGAAGTCACGCTCGCGGGCGAAAGCCGCGACGGCCACACGCGCGTGTTTCTGAAGGTGCTGGTGCCGGTGACGAGCCTGTGCCCGTGCTCGAAGAAGATCTCGCAGTACGGTGCGCACAACCAGCGCTCGCACGTGACGATCGATGCCGAACTCGCGGGCGACCTGCCGGTCGAGGCGCTGATCCGCATCGCGGAGGAAGAGGCGTCGTGCGAGCTGTGGGGTTTGCTGAAGCGTCCGGACGAGAAGTTCGTCACGGAGCGCGCATACGAGAATCCGAAGTTCGTCGAGGATCTGGTGCGCGACGTTGCGCAGCGTCTCGATGCGGACGAGCGCGTGATCGCCTACGTGCTCGAAGCCGAGAACTTCGAATCGATCCACAATCACAGCGCATATGCGCTGATCGAGCGCGACAAGCGGCTCGCGGCGTAACGCCGGGTTGTCGGTATCGGTTCGCCGGTTCGTATCGGCGCTGAAATGAAAACAGGCTGCTCGCGATCGGGCAGCCTGTTTGTTTTGCGGCGTCTATCGGCGCGGTGCGCGCGTCAGCGTGCGAGCGATGCGAGATCCCAGCGCGGTTTCACCGTGAACGCATAGTCGGTGTTCGCCTGCTCCGGCCAGCGGCCGAGCCGCAGCGCGCCGGCCAGCGCGATCATCGCGCCGTTGTCGGTGCACAGCGCGAGGTCGGGGTAGTGCACGTCGAAGCCGCGCTTCGCGGCCGCAGCCGACAGCGCCGCGCGCAACTGGCGGTTCGCCCCGACGCCGCCGGCCACCACCAGTCGCTTGAGCTTCGTCTGCTTCAGCGCGGCGAGCGACTTTGCGACGAGCACGTCGACCGCCGCGTCGACGAAGCCGCGTGCGAGGTCAGCCTTCGCGCGTTCGAGCGCGTCGCCTTCCAGCTTCGCTGCTTCGAATTTCTTCATCTGTGTGAGCACGGCCGTCTTCAGGCCGCTGAAGCTGAAATCGAGGTCGCCCGAATGCAGCATCGGGCGCGGCAGCACGACCGCGCCGGGCGTGCCGGTTTCCGCGAGCCGCGATACTTCCGGGCCGCCCGGATAGCCGAGGCCGATCAGCTTCGCCGTCTTGTCGAACGCTTCGCCGGCCGCGTCGTCGAGCGTCTCGCCGAGCGTTTCATACACGCCGACGTCGGTCACGCGCATCAGTTGCGTGTGGCCGCCCGACACCAGCAGCGCGATGAACGGGAACGGCGGCGGTGCGTCGACGAGCAGCGGCGACAGCAGATGGCCTTCGAGATGATGGATGCCGATCGTCGGCTTGTTCCATGCGAGCGCGAGCGCGTTCGCGATGCTTGCGCCCACCAGCAGCGCGCCGGCGAGGCCCGGCCCTTGCGTGAATGCGATCGCGTCGATGTCGTCGCGATGCGTGCCGCTCTGGGTCATGACTTCGTCGAGCAGCGGCAGCGCGCGGCGAATGTGGTCGCGCGATGCGAGCTCGGGCACGACGCCGCCGTATTCGCGGTGCATCGCGATCTGCGAATGGAGCGCGTGTGCGAGCAGGCCGCGCTGCGTGTCGTAGAGCGCGAGGCCGGTTTCGTCGCAGGAGCTTTCGATGCCGAGAACGAGCATGGGTCGGGAAGGCGCGTGCCGTAGCGGCGCGCAGCGGGAGGTAAACGTAACCCGAAATTATAGCAGGCGAAGGCTGCGCGCCGGCTCCGCGGCCCGGGTGCGAGGTCGGACAGGTACAATCCGCGCCATGGAAACTTACGATATCGCCGTGATCGGCGCGGGCGCCGCCGGGATGATGAGCGCCGCGGTGGCCGGGCAGCTCGGCCGCCGCGTCGTGCTGGTCGATCACGCGCCGCGTCTCGCCGAGAAAATCCGCATCTCGGGCGGCGGCCGCTGCAACTTCACGAATCTCTACGCGGGGCCCGACAACTACCTGTCGTCGAATCCGCATTTCGCGCGCTCGGCGCTGGCGCGCTACACGCCGCGCGACTTCGTCGGCCTGCTCAAGCGCCATCAAGTGAGCTGGCACGAGAAGCACAAAGGGCAGCTGTTCTGCGATCACGGCAGCGACGCAATCATCGACGTGCTCAAGCACGAATGCGACGCCGGCGGCATCGCGTGGCGCCGCCCGGTGGTCGTCGACGCCGTGCGCCACGCGCCGGACGACGGTTTCACGCTCGACACGCAGCAGGCGGGGGCGATCCGCGCCAGGGCGTTGATCGTCGCGACCGGCGGCCTGTCGATCCCGAAGATCGGCGCGACCGATTTCGGCTACCGGCTCGCGAAGCAGTTCGGCCACAAGCTGATCGACACGCGGCCGGCCCTCGTGCCGATGACGTTCGCATCGCAGGATTGGGAGCCGTTCGCGGCGCTGTCCGGTGTGTCGCTCGAGGTGCGCGTGTCGACCGGCGACAAGAAGCGCGGCGGCGAATTCGTCGAAGACCTGCTGCTGACGCATCGCGGCCTGTCCGGCCCCGGTATCCTGCAGATCTCGAGCTACTGGCAGCCCGGCGATCCGATCCGCATCGACCTGCTTCCGCAGCGCGACGCCGTCGCGGAGCTGCTCGACGCGAAGCGCACGTCGAAGCGTCAGATCGGCTCGCTGCTCGCCGACTGGGTGCCGTCGCGCCTTGCGCACGTGTGGCTCGACACGCATCGCGTGGCGGCCGATGCGCGGCTCGCCGACTTGCCCGACCGGACGCTGCGCCAGATCGGCGACGCGCTGGCCGGCTGGACGCTGACGCCCAACGGCACCGAAGGCTACAAGAAGGCGGAGGTGACGAAGGGCGGCGTCGATACGCGCGAGCTGTCGTCGGCGACGATGATGAGCGCGCGGGTGCCCGGGCTGTTCTTCATCGGCGAGGTCGTCGACGTGACGGGCTGGCTCGGCGGCTACAACTTTCAGTGGGCATGGGCGTCGGGGACGGCCGCGGGAGAAGCCGCGGCGGAGTTCAGCCGCGCCGCGTGACGTGCGGCGCAGCGCCGCGCGCGGCGGGGCCCGGCCCTTATCCCTCGCGAGGTCGCTCTGCTATACTCGTGAATCTTCCCTGCAAACCTTTATTCGTGTCGGATCATGACGATCATTCGCGTTAAAGAAAACGAGCCGTTCGAAGTCGCCATGCGCCGCTTCAAGCGCACGATCGAGAAGAACGGTCTGCTGACCGAGCTTCGTGCGCGGGAGTTTTACGAAAAGCCGACGGCGGAGCGCAAGCGTAAGAAGGCTGCAGCGGTGAAGCGCCACTACAAGCGCATCCGCAGCCAGACGCTGCCGAAGAAGCTGTACTGAACGATTGAGCGCCGCGCGGTTCGCTGAGCGGCGCACCGGCGAGCTTCGCACGCTCGGCCCCGGTCCGGGGTCGCGAGTCGCCGATGCAGGATTCGAGCAACCCGCTTGAGACATGTTCCCAAGCGGGTTTTTGTGTTGACGCCCGGTTGCGGGCGTCGAAGTCACGTTTTCATCCCGGGTGCAAGATGAGTTTGAAAGAGCAGATCAGCGAAGACATGAAGACCGCGATGCGCGCCAAGGACAGCGAGCGTCTCGCGACGATTCGCCTGCTGATGGCCGCGATCAAGCAGCGCGAAGTCGACGATCGGGTGACGCTCGACGACGCGGGCATCACCGCGGTGATCGACAAGATGATCAAGCAGCGCAAGGACTCGATCAGCCAGTTCCAGGCCGCCGGCCGCGACGATCTCGTCGCGAAGGAACAAGCCGAGCTCGACGTGCTGGGCGCGTACATGCCCGCGCAGCTGTCGGACGCCGAGGTGGCCGCCGAAGTGCAGGCCGCCGTCGCCGCCACGGGCGCAGCCGGCCCGCAGGATATGGGCAAGGTGATGGGCGTGCTGAAGGGCAAGCTCGCCGGCCGCGCCGACATGACGGCCGTTTCCGCCCTGGTCAAGGCGGCGCTGTCCAGCTGACACCCACATCCCGGCGCGCGCGTCGCCACGCGCGCGCCGGGCGTCGTATGGCCCTTTCTCGCTCGATCCCACGGTGATTCCGCATTCGTTCCTGCAGGACTTGCTGAACCGCGTCGATATCGTCGACGTGGTGGGGCGTTACGTGCAGCTCAAGAAGGGCGGCGCGAACTTCATGGGCTTGTGCCCGTTCCACAACGAGAAGAGCCCGTCGTTCACCGTCAGCCCGACCAAGCAGTTCTATCACTGCTTCGGCTGCGGCGCGCACGGCACCGCGATCGGCTTTCTGATGGAGCACGCGGGGCTGACCTTCCCGGAAGCCGTGCAGGAGCTCGCGCAGTCGGTCGGGCTGACCGTGCCGCACGAGCCGTCGATGCGCGGCGGTGCGGGCGGCGGCGGTGGCGACTATCCGGCGCCGGTGTCGAAATCGGTCGCGACCGCGCTGTCCGACGTGATGTCCGTCGCGTGCGACTACTACCGCAAGCAGTTGCGCGGTGCGACCGTCGCGATCCAGTATCTGAAGAACCGGGGCCTGACCGGCGAGATCGCCGCCCGCTTCGGCCTCGGCTATGCGCCGGACGGCTGGCAGAACCTCGAAAGCGCGTTCCCCGACTACCGCGACGACTCGCTCGTCGAATCGGGGCTCGTGATCGTCAGCGAAAAGACCGACGCGCAAGGCGCCGCGCGACGCTACGACCGGTTCCGCGAGCGCATCATGTTCCCGATCCGCAACGTGAAGGGGCAGGTGATCGGCTTCGGCGGGCGCGTGCTCGGCAGCGGCGAGCCGAAGTACCTGAACTCGCCCGAAACGCCGCTGTTCAACAAGGGCAGCGAACTGTACGGGCTGTTCGAGGCGCGCCTCGCGATCCGCGAGCGCAAGTACGTGCTCGTCGTCGAAGGCTACATGGACGTCGTCGCGCTCGCGCAGCTCGGTTTTCCGAACGCGGTCGCGACGCTCGGCACGGCCTGCACGCCGATCCACGTGCAGAAGCTGCTGCGCCAGACCGATACGGTGATCTTCAGCTTCGACGGCGATTCGGCCGGCCGGCGCGCCGCGCGCCGCGCGCTCGAAGCGTGCCTGCCGCATGCGGCCGACAACCGGACGATCCGCTTCCTGTTCCTGCCGCCCGAGCACGATCCGGACAGCTATGTGCGCGAATTCGGCGCCGATGCATTCTCGGAGCAGGTCGAGCGTGCGATGCCGCTGTCGCAATTTCTGTTGAACGAAGCGATCGCCGGCAAGGCGCTCGACCAGCCGGAAGGCCGCGCGAAGGCGCTGTTCGACGCAAAGCCGTTGCTGCAGGCGCTGCCGGCCAACGCGTTGCGCGCGCAGATCATGCACATGTTCGCTGACCGCCTGCACATCCCGTTCGAGGAAGTCGCGGCGCTGTCGGAGGTCGACGCGCGCATCGCGGCGGCGCCGCGCCAGGCGCCCGCGCGCAGCGAGCGGCGGCGCGTGACCGACAGCGAAAAGCGTGCGTTGCGTACGCTGGTGATGTACCCGCGGATCGCGACCGCGCTCGACGACGAGCAGCTTGCGACCCTGCGGACGCTGCCGCGGATCGGCGAGCTGTTCGCCGAAGTGGCCGAGCACGCGCGCGCGCTGGGCGACGGCGCGGAGTTCCGGCTGCTGTCCGATGTGCTGCGAGCCTCGTCGAACAGCGCGACTTACGACGAAATCTTCCGCGAAATTCTGGACTATGATGAAAACGTCCGCGATCTGCTGTTACAGAATCCGGAGGACGAGACGGTGTTCGAGCGACAGCGCGAACAGGAGCGGATCGCCGGGGAGGAATTGCAGGCGGCCGTGCTGAAGATGCGCTACGACGCCTGCTGCGACCGGCTCGACCGGCTGGCGCGGCAATCGACGTTCACGCCCGAGGAGCTGACCGAGTTGACGGAATTGAACCAGCAGCGAACCGACATGAAACGTCGGCTCGGGCTGTAGGCGGCCGGGGCGTCAGGAGAGGGCTACCCAGCGTGCTATAATATAAGGTTTCCAGCGGTTTGTTTTCCAAGCAGAGGCGAGAATCGCGATGGCAAAGACGACAGGCGGAAAGAAAGCAACGGGCAAGGGCTCGACGGAGCCGACCAAAAAGGTCACAGCGGCCAAGTCTGCTTCTTCCACCAGGGCAACGTCTTCGGCCACGTCGGCCCCTGCAGGAAAGAAAACCGCGGCCGGCACTGCTCAGGCTGCGCCGGCGCCGGCAGCCGGATCACGAGCTGCCGCGAGACCCGACTCCGGGCCGGCCAAGCCGGCGGCGAAGCGGGCAAGTGCGAAAAGCGCAAGGGACACGACTGCCGCCGCGGACGAAACGGCAGTACGTACTACTCATGCACCCACGGTTCAACCGGCTGTCGTCCAGCAGCCGCGAGTCGATATAGCCGGTACGGCGAACTCCATGACCAAAAAGCTGAACGAAGTATCCGTCGATGACGACGCAAATCAGAGCGACGAGCAGCAGCCCGCAGCAGCAGCGGCGGCCGCGGCTCCGGGCAAATCCAAGGTGCGCGACCGTCGCGCCAAGGAAAAGGCGCTGCTGAAGGAAGCGTTCGCGACGAGCACGCCCGGCACGGCCGAGGAGCTCGAAGAGCGCCGCGTGAAGCTGCGCGCGCTGATCAAGCTCGGCAAGGAGCGCGGCTTCCTCACGTATGCCGAAATCAACGACCACCTGCCGGACAACTTCACCGAGACGGAAGCCCTGGAAGGGATCATCGGCACGTTCAACGACATGGGCGTGGCGGTTTACGAGCAGGCGCCGGACGCGGAAACGCTGCTCCTGAACGACAACGCGCCGGCCGCGTCGTCGGACGACGAAGTCGAGGAAGAAGCGGAAGTCGCGCTGTCGACGGTCGATTCGGAATTCGGTCGCACGACCGATCCGGTCCGGATGTACATGCGCGAGATGGGCACGGTCGAGCTGCTCACGCGTGAAGGCGAAATCGAGATCGCGAAGCGGATCGAGGACGGCCTGCGCCACATGGTGATGGCGATTTCCGCGTGCCCGACGACGATCGCCGACATCCTCGCGATGGCCGAGCGCGTCGCGAACGAAGAGATCCGCGTCGACGAGCTCGTCGACGGCCTGCTCGATCCGAACGCCGCAGACGCCGCCGATACCGACGGTTTCTCCGCGAAGGAAGCGGAAGCGATCGAGAACGAGGACGAAGAAGCCGAAGAGGAAGAGGAAGAAGAGGAAGAGGAGGACGATGACGGCGCCGCTCAGGCAACCGCCAACGCCGCCCAGCTCGAAGCCTTGAAGCGCGCGTCGCTCGAGAAGTTCTCGCAGATCAGCGAGTGGTTCGACAAGATGCGCCGTGCGTTCGAAAAGGAAGGCTACAAGTCGAAGTCCTACCTGAAGGCGCAGGAAACGATCCAGACCGAGCTGATGACGATCCGCTTCACCGCGCGTACCGTCGAGCGTCTGTGCGACACGTTGCGTGCGCAAGTGGACGAAGTGCGTCAGGTCGAGCGTCAGATCCTGCACATCGTCGTCGACAAGTGCGGGATGCCGCGCTCGGAATTCATCGCGCGCTTCCCCGGCAGCGAGACGGATCTCGACTGGGCCGAGAAGATCGCGGCCGAAGGTCATTCGTACAGCGCGGTGCTGTCGCGCAACATCCCGGCGATCCGCGAACAGCAGCAGCGTCTGCTCGACCTGCAGGCGCGCGTCGTGCTGCCGCTGAAGGACCTGAAGGAAACCAACCGTCAGATGGCGGCCGGCGAACTGAAGGCGCGTCAGGCGAAGCGCGAAATGACCGAGGCGAACCTGCGTCTCGTGATCTCGATCGCGAAGAAGTACACGAACCGCGGCCTGCAGTTCCTCGATCTGATCCAGGAAGGCAACATCGGCCTGATGAAGGCGGTGGACAAGTTCGAATACCGTCGTGGCTACAAGTTCTCGACCTATGCGACGTGGTGGATCCGTCAGGCCATCACGCGCTCGATCGCGGACCAGGCGCGCACGATCCGTATTCCGGTTCACATGATCGAGACGATCAACAAGATGAACCGCATCTCGCGGCAGATCCTGCAGGAAACCGGTCTCGAGCCGGATCCGGCAACGCTCGCCGAAAAGATGGAGATGCCGGAAGACAAGATCCGCAAGATCATGAAGATCGCGAAGGAGCCGATCTCGATGGAAACGCCGATCGGCGACGACGACGATTCCCATCTCGGCGACTTCATCGAGGACAACAACACGGTCGCGCCGGCGGACGCCGCGCTGCATGCCAGCATGCGCGACGTCGTGAAGGACGTGCTCGATTCGCTGACGCCGCGCGAGGCGAAGGTGCTGCGGATGCGCTTCGGCATCGAGATGAGCACCGACCATACGCTCGAGGAAGTCGGCAAGCAGTTCGACGTCACGCGTGAGCGGATCCGTCAGATCGAAGCCAAGGCGCTGCGCAAGCTGCGTCATCCGAGCCGTTCCGACAAGCTGAAGTCGTTCCTCGAAGGGAACTGATCGCCAGCGTTTCACTTGCGAACGCCGCCGGCATCCACGCGATGCCGGTGGCGTTTGTCCTCTCCCCGCCGCTTTGTTGTTACAATGCCGGCCCGGCGTCGTCGCCGCAACTGCGCGCCGCACGCCTGGTTTCACATCGGGGCCCCTAGCTCATGCTTGGTTAGAGCAGCGAACTCATAATTCGTTGGTGCCGGGTTCGACTCCCGGGGGGCCCACCAGATTTCCTTTCCGGTCGATGCGTTGCGTTGTTGTGCCGTTAAGCATAAAGTGGCCACTTGGACACGTTATGCTTTATTTTCCGATGGGACGCATTTTGCTTTATCGGGAATCGGTGGTAGCGTGAAAAGCTTTGTGCGCGGTATGCAGCCGCGAATGGGCGTAAAAAAGCCGGCATGCACGCCGGCTTTTTCGCTGTGAAGGGGGGACGGGCGCCTAGCTCACGCCAAGCGCCTCCTTGACCTCCTGGAGCACGTCTATGACGCCGCGGATGCTGCCCAGGACTTCCTTGGGCACTCGAGCATTAAGCTCCCGCAGATTGATGGCCTTGCCGTCGGCGATGATGTCCCGGCATGCCGCCTCGATGACGGTGCGGGCATTGACTACGCTCTGTTCTTTCCGGCGCTGCATATAGTGCCTCCAGCGTTCGGCGAGGACGCGCGCTTCCTTGTTCGCATTCTGGTACAGCAGCCTGGTGTCGACGTCGAGGCGGCGTGATGCCTCCGCTACGCTGATGATGGACGGAAGTCTGCTGAACGTGTGCAATTCGTCGCGAACCTTCTCCCAGTCGATTGAGCGGGCGGTCGCCCGTTTTGTCTCAGCGGGGAACAGCATCGCGAGCTGGTGGACTTCTGCCGTGCGGGGAGTCCAACCGTCTAAATTGCCCGTTAGCAACCGCGGGAGTGGCAATCCGGTCTGTGACGCGATGCGCAAATGTGCTGGTAACGCAGGAGCGCCGCCTTCCTTCAACCAGTGATGCACCGTAGTCTTGCTCAGGCCCAGACGCCGGGCAAAAACTGCTCCCTTTCCGTTGTCGACCTGGGTAACAAGCGTTTGTATTGCGTCAAGCATCCCCTGCCGGACAGGCGGCGCTTCGAATGACGCTTGAGCTTCCAGCATCGCCCCGACCTGAGTCGCCTTCCAGAGCTCCTCCGGAGAAGCAGGCGCAGGCGGCTCTCCATCGCCGAGAAAAGCCCCGCAGTGCGCGCACCAGCCGGGAACGACGTAGGCCGACTTGTGCCGCGCGTCAGCGCGTCCGCAATCCGGACAGATGTGCACCAACTCGACCTTGTGCTGGGCGCATACATTCACTGCACCCACGTCCCATGCCAGGCGGAAATAGGGCGTTTTGCCGCTGCCCCGGTCCTCTGCGAAGCATGCCGGACACCAACGTGAGCACGTCGCGGCCAGGCTGGTTTGAGCAATAACGTCACGCCATGGCAACAGTGTGAGTCTGTCGAGTCGTTCGACGCTCGTAAGAGCTGAGAGCGCGGCAGACCAGTTGCTCGCTGCTTCTCCGACGCCGCCGATGTTCCCCACATGCCATTCATGCTTCGCCGAAAGCTCCCAGCCAACAGTTTTGGCGACTTGCCGGCAAAGCGCTGCCGCCGACACGCTGTGCGACACGGCCAGCCGGCAGAAGTAGCTGAGCAGGCTTTCAACCTCGGGCGTGCCGAGGCCGATGGGTTCGAGAGCGTGCAGTGTCGAGCGTGGATTTGAAATTGTGTAACTCATGCGGCACTCCTTCTGCCAGCTGATGCCTGACGCTGCGGCCGACGCATGATGCGGGTGAGGCCGGGATTGATGGCCTCCTCGCCGTCGAGGATTTCGGTCAATATCCGGTCGCGCTGTGCTTCGGTGAGCAGCGCTCGCCGTAGCGCGTCCTCTGACCAACGCCCGTCGGCTTCGGCCAGCCTGGCTGCTCGAGTGAGCACGCTGCTCAACGTGCCGATGCAGCCCAGCGTGTTCTCGTGGAGCGCTCCTGCGTAACGTGTCAGTTCGCCGCCCCAGAGTTCAGGAAGCATCTTTTCGAATGCCTGGATGCAGGCGAAGAACGCTCGAACATCCTCGGGACGGTCCTGCCGATAGCGTTCGAAATGCAGGACATGCGAGCGTCGGGCGAGTTGGCCGGACAACGACATGAGCCGGTACAGGTCGTAGGAGCCGACCAACACCATCTGCGTGCCGCACTGGTTCACCAATGACTTCAGCGTATCAAGCTGAATCTCCAGCTTGGAACTGCCGCGCGTCTGGTGAATGATGTGAGCGGCTTCGTCAATGACGAGGAACTGGACTTGCCGCTCGCGCAGCCCACGTTCGACGGCCGTTCTCAGCGCCGCGAGGCTGTTGCCACTGGCACCGCGCGGCCGGACCATGCGTCCAGACTGCTGGTCGATACCATAGGCCGCTTTCGGCGAGTCGAGGTCGTCGCCAAGCTGAGCGAGAATCTGCCGATAGAAAAGTCTCCACGAGAACTCGTTCTCACCAGAGGCAGGTGCCTCGACGAAGATGGCCGGAATCGTTCCGGCGTCGGCTTCCATTGCCGCGGAGGCGCGCTCAACTGCCGCCTCGACCATGTATCTGGCCAGCGTGGTCTTGCCGGCGCCAGTCGGGCCGCAAACGAGGAGCGTGCTGTCCTGGCTGCCGGGGTAAATCAAGGTTTCCAGTTCAGACATGACTTGCGCGATGCGCGGGTGTCTGATGCGCTTGCCGAGCAGCATGCTCGCCGAATTCGGAATCGGCGAAAGTGGTGCGGAGTGTTGTTTCATGAATCACCTCAAAACGTGTCAAGGTCGGGAATGTCGTCCCACGCTGCTGCCTCAGGCAGCGATTGGACCGGATTGATTGGTGTCGATGACCTTGTCTCTGCCGGCGATTCGGCAGCGCTAGATGTTTCCTCGGTGAGGCTAAATCGGCGTAGCGGCGTGACGGGAGCAATGCTCGCGAACTGCAAACTGTTGTACAGCGACTTGTTTTCAACCTGGCGCTCGAAGGCAACGGCCAACGCGCCCTCCGGCGTGAAGGTGCGCATGAATTGCTTGAGCCGTTGCGCATCCTGCTCGTCACTGACAGATGTGCGGTAGCGTCGGTCGTATTCCTGCGTCAGAGCTTTCCGTTCATTTTCGGTAAGTTGACCAAGGCCGTTCAGGCTCGGGCAAACAGCCTGAACCCATTGGTCCTTCACGCGTACATAGACGGACGATGCATCCCACGGGTCGTACCGGACCGGGAGCCGTTGACCAGCGACTTGGAACGACTGGAACGCAGGGTTGTGGTAAAGCCTCTCGTTCACTTTTACGCCGCGCTGCGGATGAACTCGACGCAAGCCTTCTCGGTCAACCGGAGGGCATGTGGCAATCAGGAAGTCGCGGTTGAACTGGATGTGCAGGTGTTCCCGCGAACCGCTCTCGCGCAAGCCGCGCAGAAATGCTTCGCGCGGGGACTCGCCCAGAACGGGATGCTGCTCCTGGTCGTAGTATTCCGTAGCCCAATACTCGACCCCGTAATAGAGTGGTTCGAGCGTCCACTCGGCGAGATTCTTGGGCAGATGCGAACCGGAAACCATCCGGACGTGCTTTGTGGCCTTCGTGTTGCCCGCGAGGCCGTGGATGTAGTCGACGTTCAGTCGGCCGAACATACGCTCGAGTACCGCGCCGTGACGGGGGTTGCCGGACGGGCGAAAGCGTAGATGACAACCCATTGCCTTGAGAAAGGACTTGAATGCGTCGGACCGGAAGTCGCTGCCGTTGTCGACGAGGACCAGTTCCGGCAGTCGATTGAATCGCCGGACCATGTCGCGAATCACCATCATCACAGAGTGGTAAGACGGCGGGTCATACGTCAGGAACATGCCCACAATGCGCCGCGTATAGGCGTCCACGGCAAGGGACAACCATGGCCTGCCGAGATTCTTGCCCGTTCGGCTGGAGAGGAGCTCAATGTCCAGCTCCGTGTGGTCGATATGTACGAACTGGAAGGGGCGGCTGCCATTTATCGGTGTGTGATAGTGAAGAGCGTCCACGAACGCATCCTTCTGGTATGCCAGGCGTTTCCCTTCTCGAATCCGGATGTCGTGATTGGTCGCTTGCGACTTGATGTGCTTAATCAAGGTCGGGTACGAAGGCGCCTGCACGTTTTCCTGCGCGCACACCACCACCAGATGTCGATGGCAGGTCTTGTAGTTAATCGCCTTGCTGTTCCGCCAGTGCTCGTCGATGACGCGGTCCATCAGGTCAGTCTGCTCATCACTCAGACGGGCGGTGTGATTTCCGCGCGCACTTATGTGCGGCACCAGAGCGAGAATCTCATGGTCACCATTGGCTCGCGCGATGGCCTGACAGGTGTTCCAGCGACGCAATGTGCGCGCGGAAACCGTCGCCGTTGCCGATTCCGACTGGAGTAGCGTCTGGCGCCGAAGTGCTTCCGCGTACTCGTCTTCCGTATATCGGCTCAGACCGAGGTTGGCAGGCGGTGCTGCCTCGAGGACCCGGATGCGATTTTCGTCATGAGCAGCAAGGAGCCAGTCACGCTGAAGCTCCATGGTCGTATGGTCCTGTCTGTTGCAGACCACGCTCTTTTCGCCGACCAGCGTGATGGTCAGTTCCTGACCTTCGAATTCGAACCGGGTGCCGACGGCGACATGAAGCGCGAAGCGCTCGTAGCCGGGCGGCGTTGCGCGATGCGACTCCGCATACAGGAACTCGCGTAGCGTTGTGTCCCGGTAGATTCGAAATCGCCGGGGATTGCGCAACGACTCGCGGTCAAGGTCTGTCACAACGAGCTGGTCAGCGATAGCCTTGTTCAACTGGTCGGCACTGAGCGCGTACGGCGGCTCCAGCAATTCATAAAAGTGAAGCGCACCATGTTCCTTCAGGCCGGCATCGAGGCGAGCGAGGACATCCTCAGGACACGGTTCTGCCGCCGGGAGATAATAGTCGGCAAGATGCTGCAGATTTTCGATACGGCGCCGGGGAATGGCAGCATCGCTGCGAATCCGATACCGAATACCACGTTCGGCGAGCTGCTCCTCGATTTGCGGCGAACACCAGTTCCCATCGGCATGTCGCTGGTAGCGATAGGGGTACTTCTCGGCCAGCCGGGTCAGCTTTGCCTCGGACTTCCATTCCTCGAGCGTAATGCCGTCCTGGCAAATGACGAGAAAGTCCGGGGTGTGATGAATCGCACGGATTTCACCAGTGGCGTCGTCGAGCAGGGTGAGCTGCAACTTGCACGGCTGCGGATAAAACTCCAGCACATGTTTGTCGTATTCGAAACCGATAGCGGCAGCGAACTCGATGCCGTAGCTCTCTGTGGCGATTTCGCACGCCATCTTCCGGCTTGCCACGTAGGTAATGACATTGCCTCCCCGGGAGGCCACATCGCGCACGGGCGCGTGGATGCGAGCTTCCTGGACCAGCTTGCGGCCCGCGGGTGGCGTGCCCAGATGGTCTAACAGGTCGGTCAGTTGCGCCTTGTTCAGCATTACGTCCTCACAGAAATTGCTTACAAAGGACGTGTAGTGCCCCGGGTATCTGACCAGTCGTATACGACCGATTAAACTGTGCGAGAATTCGCGCTTCCTCGAAAATTAGCGGCCAATTCAAGGTAAAGGTGCAAGGATGGATGAGGTACCGCTCAAGAGAACCGCATCCCAAGCCGACTCGTACGGCTCGTGGGAGGAGACGGCGAAGGAATTGATAGTGGAAGAGATGTCCCGGAAGCGCCTGACCTACAAGGAACTGGCGAGGCGACTGGAACAGTACGGGATTGATGAATCGCCGAACCAGATAAATCGGAAGGTCAACCGGAAGCGATTCTCGGCGGCTTTTCTGCTGGCCTGCCTGGCGGCGATGGAAGTCAAGTCCATTCGGATTATTTAGGGACTGACTGTGAGCGCTCTGAGCGTCTGCCCAGAATCCGTGCGGATTTAACCACCTGAGCCGATTTGCCCGTCGCATGGCACCCTCACTACGTACCCTCTCATAAAAAGGGGACGATGCCGTGGTCCAAAGGGCCATAGCACATTAGGTGCGACATGCTCAGGTCGGCGTTGCGCCGACTTTCAACCTAGCAAATCTGGTGGACACGTTCAAGATTCATTGACGCGCAATGTGCCTCGGGCGCGTCGCCATGACCGCGCATCGCAGCTACGAACACGTCTTGTCCCCAAAAATTGTCGACAAATCCGTGGATAGGTTTTTGATGAGTTTGCTAACTCATTGACGTGGCTGGATTTTCTGGTGATGAGCGCTGGGTGAGCGTCGAGTGGAACATATACACATCCGTCTGTTGATGGCGATGACCTTCACAGATGCCGTCGCGATTCGAACATCGTCCTCGGCGACATCAACCCGGTGCGATATGCACGGGCGAGACGGATACTCCACGTCTCCGGGCGCGGTCACAACGCAGCCCATGTGCTTCGGACACGTCCTCACATGTGAGCAGCAGTCGTTCGCCGACCAAGTCGCCAATGAACGGTTGCTGCTTGACGGAACGCACGCGTAGGTGATGTCACCAGACAACCTGGGAGCCACAGGTGCCATCCAGCGTGAAAGTCTCCCGACCATTGCCTACGTGCCGGGGGATGTCTTGAGAAGCTCGAGGTGCAAGCTAAGCAGCGTAGCTATGCAGAGGTTTGGCCGGTTTCCCGGGATGACGGTCAAAAAAGAGTAATATTTCCACTTAACTTAGGGAAAGCACCAAAAAAAGTTTCCACGCAATTCGCATTTGCAAGAAGAGAATAAACTCCTTGCGGGAGCATCACAGGTAATAGCGCAATCAATATCGTGGTTCAACCTGGGTGGCGTCGCCCACAGTAATGGCGACTCGGTTGAACCCAGTACAAATAATGAGGAACGGGGTGATGACGCAAGGACAAGCAGACGACGCTGAGGATTTGACGACCGACATCGATGTGACGCAACCGAGCGTTCAGGTTATTGCCGACCTGACGATAGGATATGCGGCGATTCAGAATAACGTTCCGGTCATTCGTGAAATTCTGGTCACGAACGATGGGGAGGCGACGCTCTCTGATGTCGAACTGCTCGTCAGATGTGTACCGGCCTTTGCCGAGAGCGCACGTTTCCGCTTCGAAGCATTGGCGCCTGGCGAGAGCCGCCGTCTTGCTCCCGTCGACCTGCGTCCTCACCACCAGTATTTCAGCCAGCTCGACGAATCTGAGCGGGCCATCGTCACGGCATCGTTGCGTGTTCAGGAAAAGGAGCTCGTAACGGCGACGCACAACATCGATGTACTCGCCTACGACCAGTGGGCTGGTACGCGCTCGTTGCCCGAACTGCTGGCCGCGTTTTGCATGCCGAACTCGCGGGTCGTAGACAAGCTGCTCGCTCGAGCATCGGGGTTGCTGCGCCAGACATCGGCCGACCTGTCCATGGACGGGTACCAGTCCAAGAATCGCGAGAGGGTTTGGAAGCAGGTGTCGGCTATCTACAGCACGATAGTCGCAGAGGACATTCAATACTCCAACCCGCCAGCATCGTTCGGAAACGACGGCCAGAAAATCCGGACGCCGGAACGCATTCTGGATGGCAAGATTGCGACCTGCCTGGACCTTGCCATGCTGTTCGCGTCTTGCTTGGAGCAGGCTGGACTGCACCCTGTTGTGCTGTTCAAGGAAGGCCATGCCTGGGTGGGTGTTTGGCTGATTGAGACTAGTTTCCCGACTGCATTGGTTGACGATGTTCAGGCGGTTCGCAAGCGGGTGAAATCTGGCGAGCTCATGGTCTTCGAAACCACTGGCGTAGCAGGTGGACAGAAGCCGTCCCTTCGCTGGGCCTGCACCCGTGGTGAGGAACACCTGAATGACGAAGCCGACTTCGCGTATGCCGTCGATGTCCGGCGCGCACGCGAAGTTCAGATTCGTCCGCTCCCATCCCGGTCATCGCAGGTAGATGTGCAGAATGTCCCGATTGCCAAGGTCGACACGCCCATCATCGAGGACGTACCGCCATTGCCACGACTGGACCCCGTCGTCATCCCCCTCCGCGATGATGTCATGCCGGAAACTCCAGAAGGCCGCCTGGCGAAATGGAAGAGCAAGCTGCTCGACCTGACGCTCCGCAACAAGCTTCTGAATTTCAAGCCGACGAAATCTTCGCTGCGGGTCATCTGCCCCGACCCGAGTGCCCTGGAAGACCGGCTTGCGGACGGAAATGAATTCCGCGTTCGTGCGAAGCCGAAGCTGATGTCCGGTTCGGACGGTCGCGACGCCAATGTGTATGCCGGTCGGAACGGCACGGCCGCAATGGATGACCTCGCAACTGACGCACTCGGCCGGAACGAAATCGTCACGGATGTCGAGGAAGAGGCGCTGGAAGGCCGGCTTCTCGAAATATTCCGGACTGCCAGCACAGGCATGGAGGAAGGCGGTGCCAATACGCTGTTTCTGGCTTTCGGGATGCTGGAATGGCAGGAGAGCAAGGATGCCGAATCCAGCCACCTGGCTCCGATTCTGCTAATCCCCGTCACGCTGACCCGCCAGTCTGTCCGAAGTGGTTTCCGATTAGCCCGTCACGATGACGACGCGCTCGTGAACCCGACGTTGCTGCAAAAGCTGCAGCAGGACTTCAGCCTGAAGCTGCCGTCGTTTGACGTCTTGCCTGCCGATGACCATGGTATCGACGTCAACGGAATTCTGCAGACCTTCCGCCTGCATGTAGCTGAGTTGAAGGGATGGGAGGTCAAGGAACAGGTCCATCTGGGTATCTTCTCGTTCACGAAGTACCTGATGTGGAAGGACCTCCAGGACCGTCAGAAGCAGCTCCAGGAAAACAGCGTTGTTGCCCATCTGATTAACAACCCCGGCAAGGCATTTGCTGACAGCGCAACGGGCTTCGAACCTGGCACCCTGGATGAGAAATTCCGGCCTCAGGACCTGTTCACCCCGTTGCTGTCGGACTCGTCGCAGTTGCGTGCCGTTTGCGTCGCCGCCGAAGGCAAGAATCTAGTCATTGAAGGTCCGCCGGGTACGGGCAAGAGTCAGACCATCTCGAACCTGATTGCGCACCTGTTGGCTACCGGGAAGACCGTGCTGTTTGTCTCGGAGAAAATGGCCGCGCTGGAGGTGGTGCATCGCCGGCTCAGCAGCCTCGGTCTGGGACCGTTTTGTCTCGAGTTGCATTCGTCCAAGGCAAAGAAAGCAGATGTTCTGAAACAGCTCGGCGTCGCGCTCGATGCAGCCGGCACACGCACAGTGAAGGACTGGGAGCGAGAGTCAGAACGGCTACTGACGCTTCGAGCAGACCTCAACGGAGTCGCGCGTGCGCTGCATCACATCCATCCGAACGACCTGACCATTTACGATGCCATCGGAACCAGCCTGCAGTATGCGGAATGTCGACCAGGCGCGATGCCATGGGCCGATGCAGATGTACATGACCGTACTCAACTCGAGACACTGCGCGAGACCTGCCGCCAGATGGGAGCATTGGCTAGCCAGTTGACCAGCTTGCAGAACCACCCTCTGGCGGTCATTCACAGGACTGAGTGGACTCCGACGTGGCAACAGGAGTTTCTCGATGCGGTTTCGGTGTGCGAAGCCCAAATCAGGAAGCTGGACGAGGCCGCGTCAAACCTGCTAAGTCAGCTGGGCCTTCCCGGGATTGCGTTCTCCCTGCATGGATTGAGCAAGTTCGATGTACTGGCCGACGTGCTTTCCGCCGCACCCACTGTGCCGGTCGATGTTGCCCGGTCGGCGCATGACGAGTCCGCTCGCAACCGATTGACCAACTTGCGGCAGCATGGCGTGGCGCGCAATCAAGCGTGGGAACCGCTGAGCAAACACTACGTGGATGACGTTGCCACCCTGAACGCGTCCGAACTGAAGCTGCAATGGGCGGCAGCAACCAATACCTGGTGGCCGAAGAGCCTGTTTGCCCAGCGCGCGGTTACCGGAAAACTGCGTCTGTATCGGCAAGACCAGCGTCGCCCGCAAGGTGGAGATGTGCCTGCTGTCATCACGGCACTGACAGCCGTCAACGCCGAAGACAAGGTCATCGAGGCCATGTCGAACGACGCGATGCAGCTGCTGCATGAAACGTTCGCCGCGTCGAAGACGGACTGGACTGCCGTTGAATCCGCCGAGCGGTGGGCAACATCCTTTGCGGACGCGGTAACGGCGATTGCCGGCAATGACATCGAACTGGCTCAAACGCTTCGCACGAAGCTGCAGCCATTTGTTTCCGACAACCGGAGCATGCTGAAGGCAGACATGTCTCTTGGCTCAAGTCTATTGTCATACCGCGATTGCTATCGAGATTTCGCGGCTCAGCTCCGCCGTGTTGTTGAGCTCGGACACTGCCAGGCCGAACTTGATTTGGACCCGACTGCAGCCGGCGTGACTCCTCGACTGTTGAGCCTGCTTCAGGGATGGCAATCTGCCTCGCGACAATTGCAGCCGTGGTGCCTGTGGCGGAAGTCCCGCGCCAATGCAATTAGCAGCGGATTGCAGGGAATTGTGGACGCACTGGAGGCTGGCGAGGCACCGTTGTCTAGCGTGGCGGTGTTCTTCGAATACAGCTACCAGAGCTGGTGGCTGCGAAAAGCGATTGACCGGGAGCCCGTACTCTGTAACTTCGCGAGTGCCGAGCATGACCGTAAGATTGCCGAGTTCAAGGAGGCCGACGAGCGTTTCCAGAAACTGACCCAACAATATATTGCGGCCAAACTGGCGGGACAGATTCCGGCGGGCGTAGAGGTTGCGCCCGGCGCAGATTCTGAGTTGGGGAAATTGCGACGCGAACTGCAGAAGCAGCGCAAGCACATGCCGATTCGGCAACTGGTGCAAAACCTGCCGAGCTTGATGACTCGGCTAAAGCCATGCCTGTTAATGTCACCCTTGTCGGTCGCTCAGTATCTGGATGCATCGCACGCCCAGTTCGATGTGGTCATCTTCGACGAGGCGTCGCAGATTCCGGTGTGGGATGCCGTTGGCGCAATTGCTCGTGGTAAGCAGTTGGTCTGCGTCGGCGACCCGAAGCAACTGCCGCCGACCAGTTTCTTCTCCCGGTCGGATGACTCGGAGGATGGAGCGGATAGCGACGATGTCCAGGACTTGGAGAGCATCTTGGACGAGTGTCTCAGTATCGGCCTGCCTGAGCTTCGGTTGAATTGGCACTACCGAAGCAAGCATGAAGGGCTGATTACCTTCAGCAATGTCACGTACTACGACAACGAACTGGTCACGTTCCCGTCGCCAGTGACAAACGACCAGAGCGTGTGCTTTGAGCGCGTACAGGGTGTCTACGACCGCGGCGGCTCACGCACCAATCGGGCGGAAGCCGATGCCATCGTCAAGGCGATTGAGCGGCACTATCTGGACTCGGCGAAGCGGCATCTGACGCTTGGCGTAGTGACCTTCAACCAAGCGCAGCAAAGCCTGATTGAGCGGATGCTGGATGAGCGCCGCCGGGCATCTCAGCAACTGGACCAAGCTATTGCGCAGGCGGCGCAGGAGCCGCTGTTCATCAAGAACTTGGAAAACGTCCAAGGTGATGAGCGCGACATCATCTTCTTCTCCATTACCTATGGCCCAGATGCATCGGGCAAGGTCAGTCTCAACTTTGGGCCGTTGAACCTGGAGGGTGGCCATCGGCGTCTTAACGTGGCCGTATCGCGTGCCCGCGTCGGCGTCATGATTTTCAGCACGCTGCTTCCCGAGCAGATTGACCTGTCGCGCGTCCGAGCCGCCGGCGTACGAGACCTGAAGAACTATCTGGAGTTCGCCATTCGAGGCCCACGCGCCTTGGTTGAGCAAAGTATGCCGACTGGACGGGAGCCCGATAGCCCGTTCGAGCGGCAAGTGATTTCCGCCCTTCGTGAGAAAGGTTGGACGGTCCACCCGCAGGTCGGCGTGTCCGGATACCGGATTGATATTGGCGTGGTCGACCCACGTGCGCCGGGTCGCTATCTGCTGGGTGTCGAATGCGATGGTGCCATGTATCACTCCGGCGCTACGGCGCGCGACCGTGACCGCCTCCGACAACATGTCCTGGAGGGGTTGGGCTGGGAACTGTACCGCATCTGGTCTACCGACTGGTGGCTGAATCCGGAAGAGCCGATGCGAAAGCTTGTGGCCAGACTGGAAGAGTTGGTAGCGACGGTGCCCACCGAGGACGAACCGGCGGTTGAACAGCCAGAAGAAGCTGCGCACGAGGAAGAGTCGCATACCTTGTACGCCGGAGCCCAATCGGTCGTGGAGCCGGTTGCTCCTGTCGCGCGGCTTCCCGAATACGAACTGACCAGCCTGGATAAAGGCAATCCAGACCTTTTCTACGAGGGCGGCTCGATGTCGATTTTGGTCAGCCAGCTACTCCAGGTAATTGAGACGGAAGGGCCAGTATCGCAGGCAGTGGTATTCAAGCGCGTAACGCGGGCCTGGGGACTGTCCCGGGTCGGTAGCCGCATTGAGGCTCATTTGAGTGCATTGGTGCCTTGGCAGGTGGTTCGGACGACGGACAACGAGGTCACTTTCTATTGGCCTGAGCATGCCAATCCGAGCACTTGGGAGGGTATCCGGGTGCCAAGAAGCGACCCCGAAACGCGCCGCGGTATCGACGAGATTAGCCTCGAAGAGCTGGGTAATGCGGCCGTGCACATCCTGATGCAACAAGGTGGCACGTCGCAAGATGGACTAGCAAAAGCGGTGTGTCGACTACTCGGTGTGGCTAGGACAACTGCCGAGGCCGGCGTACGGATTTCTCGGGCGCTGACCCATGGACGAGTCCAAGCGACAGTGGCCATGGAGGACGGTTCAGTGCGTTTGCGGAAATGAGCTAGCGTAGGTTCATGGAACCAAAAATCCAGAACGCTTTGTATGAAATGTTCTGCAATGTGACCGTCCAGATGAGCGCTCATGCACTTGAGTCGCAGCGAGCTCAGGATGGCATCAAGGATGTGTTGCTCGGAACGGCGCAGCTATACGAGGCGCTGCGCGAGCGACATGCTGGTGTGCGTAGAGCAGGATTGTAACGATACCCACGAGGCGGCCAAGGGGACAGAGATGCGGCTTGAGCGGTTTGACAAGATTCGGGGCTACAGAATATTTAAAGACTTTTCGTGGCCTCGTGACCTAGAAGGGTTTGGGCGCTACAACCTCCTTTACGGTTGGAATGGAAGCGGTAAGACCACGCTGTCCAATTTGTTCAAGGCGTTTCAAGCTCATTCAGATATACGAGATGGGCAAATAGACTTCGTCTTCGGGGGAAATCGAGTTTCCGGAAGTGCATTGTCCACATCAAATGCGTTGCCTCAGGTTCGCGTGTTTAATCATGCGACCGTCGCCAGCAGTGTCTTTGAAAGTTCTGGTGGCGACAATTCCCAGTTGGCGCCCGTTTACGTATTCGGCGAGGACAGCGCGGAAAAACAGGGGCAACTCGACGCGCTGAAGGCTAAATTGCCGGAGCTCGCCGAACGAGTACAAGAGTCAGGCGAGCAAGAACGACGCGCTTCAAAGTCTCTCGAAGATTTCGCCGCAGCCACAGCTCGAACGATTAAGAATCTCCTTGTCGCCCCGGGGGGAAAGTTCAACAATTACAACTCCGCCGATTTTCGTCGAGACATTGGTGCATATGGCCTAGCTCCTAAACCGCGACTTTCGGATGCGGAATACGCAAGGGACATGGAACTCAAGGGAGCCAAGCCGCTGCCCAACGTGCGAATTCAAGACATCAGTTTCCCTGATGTCACGAATCTCTACGCGAACGTACAGAATGCACTTCAACAGACCGTGGCCTCGCAGGTCATCGACAGCCTTGCGTCAAATCCACCCTTGGCGACCTGGATTCGGGCAGGCCTGGCTCTCCATACTCATGATGGTGATTCGACCATCTGCCGATTTTGCGAGCAATCATTGGCTCCGAACCGTTTGCGCCAGCTCGAAGCTCATTTCAACGATGAGTTCCATCGTTTCACAGAATTACTGAAGGCATTGACGGTACGGGTTGAGAGTGCGGCTCAATCGTTGACAGTGTCGGGGTTGCCCAAAGCGACGGAGTTGTATCCGGACCTTCAGGCGGAGTATGCGCAAGCGTTAGGCCAACTCGACTTGCACCTAGGTAACGTTGGGACGACGCTCACCGCCCTTGCCTCGGCACTTCGCTTCAAACAAGAGCACGTTTTCGAAAAAATTGACCTTCAGGATGTGGTTCTTGGTGGTGATGGCGTGCCGGAAACGAACAAGTCAATAATGCGACGATTCTTCGATGCACTTTCCACGGGTGGTCCCGCATTTATCGGTGAGTTCGTTGGAAAGTCAGCACTTAAGACTCTGAAAGGAATTATCGACAAACATAACGAGAAGACATATTCATTTGCCGACGAGGTTATCAACGCTCGCGAACGATTGCTCGAAAATGAACTCGGTGGAGCTTTTGCCGATTGGCAGCAAAAGCAGTCCGAGTTGGAAAATGCCAAATCGAAAACTACAGAGGCCAGCGGCGAGAAGAGGAAGACAGATGAGGCAGTTCAACGGCTGGAATCCGCCATCTTGGAACATCGGTTGCCGGCAGAGGAACTCAACCGTGACCTTGTGACATATCTTGGACACGATGAAATACAGGTCTCTGTGGAGGAAACCGGATACCGCATAGTGCGACACGGAAACGCGGCTATGCACTTGAGCGAAGGGGAACGTACCGCTATTGCATTCCTCTATTTTCTGAAGTCACTTGATGACCGGTCATTTGACCTCTCAAACGGTATCGTCGTTGTAGACGACCCAATCTCAAGCCTCGATTCCAATGCAATATACAACGCCTTCGGGTTTATGAAGCGGAAGCTTGTCGGTGTCGGTCAGCTCTTCGTACTGACGCACAACTTCACGTTTCTCCGGCTCGTCAAGAACTGGCTGCAGCACGTACCCAAGAAGGATTCGCCAAGATTTTACATGCTACGCGCCACCATTCGAGACGGGGTGCGTAGCTCGTCGATTTACGAGATGGACCCGCTCCTGAAGAATTTTGAATCGGAATACCACTATCTCTTCCGGCGCGTAGTCGATGCTAGTTCTCTACCGGATAATGTGCCAATGCAGGATTATTATGAACTGCCGAATCTCGCTAGGCGATTAGTTGAGTCATTTCTGGCATTCAAAGTCCCCGGACGTGAATCTATGTTTCAGCGCCTGGATGAACTCAAATACGATGGGCCGAAAACGACGCGAATTTCCCGCTTCCTGGATACTTATTCTCATGCTCCAGGCGTTGCTGGGGACCACGAGAGCGAGTCTTTGCTTTCGGAAGCACCATCTGTTTTGCGCGATGTGTTGGATATGCTGAAGTGGTCTGACCAGCATCATTTCGAGAGAATGATGGCCATGTGTGCATGATTGACACGGAGAGTGTTGTGGACCCAGCGCATTGTTAGGACGATAGGCTGCCCCCGCTCGCGCCGGGTAAAGAATATCGACGGTCATACGACTCGCCGCGCATGCAGCTCGAGCACGCGATGGGGCGCTGGCCGAACTCGACGGAGCCGTTGATGCGTTGATTCGCATTCGCTCGAAGGACCTCTCGAGTCCGTACCGCCTTCTGCTGGTGGCGGAGCTTCGTGTGAAGCACGGTCGCCAGGACGAAGGTCTCACGTGGGCCGAGCGCGGCATCAAAGAGTCCGGCAAGAACTTCGACCAGCGCCTGCTCGACTTCTGCGTCGACGTGTATCTACGTCGCAGTGAATTCGACAAGGCCGATGCGTTCGCGTGGCGCCGCTTCGAAATGCACCCGACAGCCGAGGCGTTTCCCGCCTTGATGAAGATTGCTACGGCTACCGGCAGGCATGACGAGACACGGGAGCGCGCGCTTACGCACCTCTGAGTGCTAGTCAGGGAAGAGGAGGCAGCCGCAAAATCGAAGCGCAGTGTCTGGCAGCGGTCGACGCGGACCGAACTGGTCAGGATTTTTCTTGCCGGAAAAGAGAACGACACTGCATGGGAAACGTTTACCGGTGGTCCGGTCGCAACCCCGCTATGGCCTGAAATTGCGGCTGTCCGTGCCAAGACCCATCCGCACGATGCCAGCGCCGTCTATCACAGGCTGCTGCCGGTCGCTGTCGAGGGCGGCACGCGCAACGCTCGATATGACGAGGCGTTTGAAATTGCTCGGGCCGTCGGCATGTTGCGGGCGAGGCTGGATGAACATGCGGAGTTCATCCGCGAACTGGAGGAGATTCGGGCGGCGTATCGTGCGAAGCGCAACTTCATCAAGCTGCTGGCCAAACTATTCTGAAGTTGCCCGCAAGTCGTTTCGGGCCATAGCCGTTCAACGTCGCCGCCGTCGGTATCTGTGCCGGTCGGGAATCAGGAGACCCTGGGCAAAGAAACGTTGAATGGCTGAAGAGGGGCACCGACGAGCAGCTCCTCGCTGGACGGTCTAGCGTACATGGTTCTCCGACTCGAATAGTATCGGCGGGAGCTGGCGCGCTGACCAAAGCATCAGCCAGCTCATTGACATCGTGGGTTCGAGCCGACGATTCACATTGAGACGCAACGGCGGGCCAGGGACTGGCTGGCCGACGCGGCTGGACTCAGCACGTCCGGCGCAGCACCGCCGACCCTGGTCAGCCAGATGTCGACTGCGGATTCAATCCCGGTGCCGATAGCGAATTGCGTTTGCGCTGGCTGCCCGATTGCAGTCACCCGAGAGGACGAGAGTAGATTCGTGTGAGGCGCGCCTGGCTGACCAGGGCCGGCGATTTCAAGCTGCTTTCTCCAGAAAATACGCCGCGTGGCCGGTTTCGGCGACATCGAGTGTTGTCGCGCACAACAATGCAGGGCCGACTCGGTCGGAGGTCTCTACGCCATCCCGGGGCACCAGAAGCTAGCTGACGGAGATGTTCGCCAGCCTTGAGCCGCGTTTGCCTAGCTATCTCGATTACCAAGTCTATAGATATTAGGCAATGCTGCCGGCCCGCGATAATTCCGTGAGCTTCCTGCTTGTTCTTCGCATCGGCTACGCGGAACGCAATGCAGCGTACAAGCTGAGGCGATGCGGAGTACAAGTGCCGGCGATGTACGGTGCAAGCCACAGCGATGCCGAGTACAAGTCGCGCAATCTGTGCCTGATGTGAATATCTACGCTGTTTTTCCAGGGTATATCGGAAAGTGTGATGCGAGACTCATTTTCGTGATTTATTGGCCGTCCTGCGCGCATATACACAGGTATCACCAACCTGCATGTGTTCACCATGACCAGACCAGATTCACGCGGCCAGCATCCCCCGGCTTGCTGTCCGAATCACCTGAGCGTTTCGCCGGGTGCGCATTCCGGGTTACACGAACCCCGCGTCGCTGCTGCCCCCGTGCCGGGCAACGAAGAAAGGCATCGTCCGGTTCCCCGGAGTGGCAGCATGATTAGGTTGCAGGTGACAAAGCATCTTGGGGGCAAAGTCGCTGAACTGCGCGCTCTCGCGAACCTCACGGCCGACGCGGCACTTACTGCTGCTCCCGACCGGCAGATGACTGTACTCGATGCGGCGAAGCAGCTCCAGGACATCGCAGACGGACTCGAACGTCGGAAAAAGAAATCGCTCGAGCAACTCGCGGTCGCCGAACTTCCAGCGAATGCCACAGCGGACGAGATTCACCATTCGCGGCGGCGACAGGCTACTCGCGTGGGCGAGGACGTGCATCTGCCGGGCTGGTCCGCGGCTGCGCGGGCACTGCCGAACGCGTTTCTCCGTTCAGCTCTGTTTGCTGCGGCCCGAAGTGTTCAGGCCGACAACACAAACCTGCTCGCGGGCGGCTCGACCTGTCTGGTGGCTGATGAGAGAATTGGCACGTTCCAGAACATGAATCTGACGTTCAGTGGGTATTGCCTTTGTCAGTTCGACAGGCTGGTCTACTCGACCTGCCTCGACTACTACCGCAAGGTACCTCTTTGTCCTGAAGAGAGTTCTCGGTATGAGCGAACCACGTTTTACGAGTTCGCGCGTCGCATGGGAAACAAATATAGCGTAAAGGCACACAGGGCCATTCGGGCGAGTCTGCTTCGCTTGAGCTTCGCACAGGTATGCGTCCGCCTCGAGCGCATGAACATCGAGGTGCCGAAGTTGCTGTCGGTGGAGTTCGGGGACGGTGAATCCGCAGGGAATCCCAAAGGCAGCGACGTACTGTTGCTTCGAGTCACCACATCCGTGGCGGAGCTGTTCGGGCCTGGAGCGTGGACAGCTGTCAATAATGAAGCTGCGAGATATGACGGGCTGAGAGGATGGCTCGCAAATTTTTATGCGGGGCACGCTCACCCTAAACCGCTGTCAATTGACTTGTTGCATCAACTCTCCGGATATGCGTCCAGCAGAAGTAATTTCAGGGCCAGTCTCGTTCGCGCGCTGGAAAAGCTCAAGGACCCAGACACACCTGTATGCAGCCGGGTGGCGAGCTATCATTTCTCCAAAGACGGCATGACCATTTACGTCGTCCGTTCTGCATGGGTGGCATGACGCAGTGATTCCATCATCCGTCTCAAGGATGCCCCACTGCAACAGCAAGACCCCCGGTTCGTCATTCACCGTGGCGATTTTCCAGATACCGCAGTAACGGTAGGCTACGAGGTGAGTGCGGGGGCGAGCGAAAGGAGCGTACTCAGACGCGAGAGATTGGGAACACCTCCTCGATTCGAACGATGATTTCCGAGGGAAGCGGCCCGCAGTCCGCGGAGCGAACAGAAACCTCCCATTCATCTGGGTACAAGGGGTCTGGGAACTCCTTGGCTACTACCTGGTACTGGCTGAACAAGCTCTCGTCGATGTGATAAATCACCCCGGCACACGTGTTGTCCCTGGTGGCAAAAAATCGAGCGGTCTCGTAGTCGCGGGTGGTGGAAATGAAGCAGCCTTGTTGATGTCCACGCAGAACTGACCCACCTAAGGCAGTAATTTTCATCGAATTTTGACCCACGTGATTGAATGCCCTGCTCAATCTTTGAGCAGGGGATACAGAGGTGATCACGGTGGGCATATTGGCCAAGATCAGGCGGATGTATTGACCTGCCCCCATCAATAGGGCCAATGGGCTTCTAGCAAAGTCCCTTTAAACCAACTCCTGGAAAGCGGCAGGAGTATCCGCGGTTGCCCGATGTTTCGCCGCAAACTCTGACGGCGCAAGGTAGT